>NZ_JADBRW010000443.1:0-12390 GCF_020247025.1 Microcystis sp. M109S1 | reverse complement strand
GAGGCAGTAAATCCACCCTGAGTTTCGAGAGGGATAGGTTGAATTAAACAATCAATTGTTGTTTGTAATGTTTCTGATTCTGTTAGTAGTATTTGGCGGGTTTCGTTAATCAATTTTCAAATTTATTGCTGAAGTTTATTGCTTTTATTCAAACATTTTTAGGTTTTTTTTGAGCGATTTTTTCTTTGATTAGTCAATCTAGATATAGATAACTTTTACTTATCATTAGTCGTTATCTGAGTACATAAATACTAAGAAAATCCCTAATTTTTTAGCCCCTATCATTTAGCGATCGCTATTGGACAAAAACTTTTCCATCTACTGATAATTGTTCTTTGGCAAAATCAGGATCGATTAAAGCAAAAGTAACGGCATGGAATGCAGAATCCCAAACACAATAATAAGGATATTCCCATTTATCAGGCATGGAAATAATATTTTTATTGTGTAAGTGAGTCCATTGAGAATTAATGTTTCTCTTATCAGGCTTAGGCATCTCATGATCGGGGTATATTCGATGCCGATGATATAAGAAATCACCCTGAAGCCAATCTTGAACAACATAGTAATAAAACTGTTTATTCCATAACATTCCCGCAAATGCTTGTCTCTGAATTTGTAGCTCTTCATCTGAATCTGAAATACGAAAAGGAGTAATCGCCTCATAGAAAGCATCAGCCTCTTTTTGTCGTTGGCCAAATATTTCCTCAAAATCATTGGCAAAAGGAGCTACTTTGTTAGGATCATTACTAAGTCTGAGGCGAATGACTTTTCGATTTTTTTTAGTTGACTCATGCGGAAGAATCGACTCAAAATAATCAGCAGACAACTTTGTTCCTTGTTGTCGAGATTGTTCTGCATCCTGATTGAAAACATACTTCTCAATCGCATTCTTTTTGCCAGTTTCATTGTCAGTAAAAAGAACTTCTTGTGGTTTTTCACAATAAAAATACATTGGTTTGAACGTAGGATTATGACAATCAGCTTCAACCAAAACAAATTCATTGTTTTTAACGTCCGCCAATTCATTTTTGAATTGGGGATTATTAATTATTTTTAGGCTTGGTTTTTTGTCATTCAGCTGTCCCCAAGACCAAGTGTTACGAAACCAAAGCGTCGGTAAAATATGTAAATCATGCTCATCATTTCCCTGATTCCAGATAGTAATTTTTATCAATATATCTTCGGGATTCTTCTTAGCATATTCGACAACGACATCAAAGTATCCATCGTCGAAACAATTAGTATCAATTAGCTCATATTCAGGTTTATCTTTTCCTCGTTTATTATTCTCTTCAATGAGATCATCATAAGGAAATTTATAAGGATACTTATACAAGGCCTTCATATAAGAATGAGTGGGAGTATTATCTAAATAAAAGTAATATTACTTGACATCTTCCATGTGATTTCCTTGATTTTGCCCCCACATACCAGGTAAACCAAAAAATCTTTCTTTGATATGCTTTTCGCCTTTATATTCATCTTGACCATTCCAGAGGGAAAGTGCAAAACAAAGGCGTTGCTGATCATCAGAAATTCCAAAAATGCCATCTTCACCCCATCGATAAGCACGATTTCGAGCTTCATCATGGCTGAAATAACCCCAAGCTTTATCTTCTTCTCCGTAGTATTCCCGCATAGTTGCCCATTGGCGATCGCTTAAATAGTGACCCCATTTTTTCCAAGGGATATTTTGTTCACGGACTTCTTGTAAACATGACTTTTCTCCTTTATCTTCTTTTGTCCTGTACTTAGCTTTTTGCAGTCCTTAGATTTTTTGTCCTGTACTTAGGTACTTGGTATGGTGGACTTGTTGAACCAAGAATCCCTCCCATGAGCGCTTCGGGGAGCGTCAAATCACCAACTGCCTTTAAATCCCGAAGCTCCAGTCACCAGAACCTTTTTCCCAGACCACCGCTACCCTAAGAGTTGGGAGATAGGCATTTCTTGCATGGCCATAACCTCCTTTTCTCTGAAAAAGTGCCTTATGAGGTTCTGACTTGATTCTATCGAGAAGCCAACTAAGTATAACTACTTAAGTAAAAAAACTTAATATAAATTGGGTTGGGGATAGGCCGAAACTCTGCTGCTATCCCAGCCAGTCAACCTGATTTTTTGGTGGAATTGATGGCAAAATCTTCTTAGCCTCAACTAACTTTAATCAAGCCCAACAATCTCCCCCTTACCGGCAATCACTTCGCCGATTTGGTAGGCATTAATCCCAGAGGATTGTAGTTGATTAATAGTCGATCGAGCCAGATCTGATGGGACAATGATCACAAAACCGATACCCATATTAAAAGTATTAAACATGGCTTCGGCATTAACCGATCCCATCTGGGCTAACCAGTGAAAAATTGGCAAAACTGGCCAACTTTCGCGGTAAATCTGCACGGAATGCCCTTTACCTAAGCAGCGGGGCAAATTTTCCGGGATGCCACCCCCAGTAATGTGGGCCATGGCGTGAATATCTAACCCAGAGCGCAGAAGTTCTAGCACAGGTTTAACATAAAGTCTAGTGGGAGTTAACAAAACTTCACCTAAGCTAGAGCCAGCCAAAATTTCGGGGCAATCTTGCCAATTTAAGCCCTGGGTGTCGATAATCTTACGAACAAGACTAAAACCGTTACTGTGAACCCCACTACTGGCTAAACCAATAGCCACATCGCCGATTTGCACCCTACTGCCGTCGAGTAATTGACTTTTTTCGACAATACCGACGCAAAAACCCGCTAAATCGTACTCTCCTGCCGAATAAAACCCCGGCATCTCCGCCGTTTCCCCTCCCAAAAGAGTACAACCACTATCGCGACAGGCCCTAGCGATTCCCGATACCACCGCCGCTAACTGTGACGCTTCCAGTTTACCAGTGGCGAGATAATCCAAGAAAAATAAAGGTTCAGCCCCGGAGGTTAAGACATCGTTGACGCACATGGCCACGAGGTCAATTCCCACCGTATCATGGCAATTGAGACTATGGGCAATTTTCAACTTGGTTCCCACACCATCAGTTCCCGATACTAACACCGGTTGCCGATAACCGGAAGGTAACTGAAAATAGCCGCCAAAACCGCCTAAACCGCCGATAACTTCAGGACGGAAGGTACTTTCCACATTTTGGCGAATTTTCTCGACAAAAGCGCGTCCCGCTTCCACATCCACGCCCGCTTCTTTATAATCCATGCCCAATTGACCGATTGTATCTCTCAAATTTTACCCAGATTTCGAGCGCACTCGCTCCCTTTTCCAGCTAAACCTAACAACAATTTGTGATTGTTGCAAGAGGTCTAATCTTCTTGGGGATATTTTTCCCAAAGATCTGTGATTTGGCGAAGACTTTGGAAGTTGCCATTACCGAGGATCAAATGATCTAGGAGAGGAATGGCTAGATAGGTAGCTCCCTGTAATAATTGTTCTGTGAGTAGAATATCGTCTTGACTAGGCACAAGTGACCCAGTGGGGTGATTATGGGCGATAATTAACTTAGTAGCTGATTGTTTAACTACTTCTCGAAAGATTTCTCGCGGATGTACCAGTGTTTCCGTGGCTGTGCCGATAGTAATCACTTTTAGTGCGATTAACTGATTTTTGACATCGAGTAAAATAACAGCGAAACGTTCCTGAGACTGATACATTAGTTCGTGTCCAAGGATAGCGGCAGCGGTATCGGGACTATCGATGATCATTTTTTCCGTCGGTCGTCGTTGAAAAGCTCGTTTTCCCAATTCGATCGCCGCTAGAATAGTAGTGGCCTTAGCCGGTCCAATGCCATGAATAGCGGTTAATTCTTGGGGCTGAATATCCCTCAAAACGTCCAAAGGCTCCCGGCGATATTTACTCAATTCGTTGAGAATATGCTGTCCTAAACCCACTGCCGAGAGTTTGCCTTTACCTTGACCTGTAGCTAGTAAAATCGCTAATAATTCGGCGTTACTGAGGTTTTTCGCCCCGACACTGATTAAACGTTCCCTGGGTCTTTCACTGACGGGAATATCGGCAATTCTTAAGCTGTAGGTCATGGAAGTGGCAAGCTACCGCGATAAAATTCCATCATAATCGCAATTTTAGCCAGTGCCTAGAGGGATTTGGCCCGTAAATCAAGGGAAAAAACTCTCCTTACCGATAGCGAATTCCCGCATCTTCGAGGCGCTGTAAAGCTTCTCCTAATCGCGGGATATCGGCGATTAAACTGACGCGCACATAACCTTCCCCTCCCTCTCCAAAAGCATTGCCCGGAGTGACCACGACACCAGTTTTTTGCAAAACAGTAAGGGCGAAATCCGTGGAAGTCATGCCGACGCTACAGGGAACCCAGAGATACATTGTCGCCTTAGAGGGGGGAATATCCCAGCCTAATTGCCCCAAACCTTTGATTAAAAAATCTCGTCGCTGCCGGTATCTTTCCTGTACTTGTTTGACGTATTCATCCGGCAGTTGTAGGGCGGTTTCGGCCGCCTTTTGGATAACGGAAAAGATACCATAATCGAGATTGGTTTTCAGGGTGCGTAACCCTTGAATAATATCGGAATTGCCCACGACAAAACCGACGCGCCACCCGGCCATATTATAGGTTTTCGAGAGGGTATGAAATTCCACACTAATCTCTTTTGCCCCCGGAATTTCTAATAAACTGGTGGGCTGATAACCATCAAAACTTAATTCAGCATAACAGAGATCATGGACGAGCATAATCTCATAGTGCCGGGCCCAAGCAACGATTTTTTCAAAAAATTCCCGGGGGGCAACGGCGGCGGTGGGATTACTGGGATAGTTAAAATAGAGGATTTTCGCCTGTTTAGCCACATCTTCGGGGATAGAATCGATATCTATCAGCCAATCCTGTTCCGCTTTTAAGATGATCGGGTATAGCGTCGCCCCAGCAATCAAGGGACCGCGAAAATGGGCGGGATAGGCGGGACTGGGAACCAAGACCACATCGCCGGGGTTAACATAAGCTAGGGCCAGGTGGGATAGGCCCTCTTTGGAACCTAGCAGCGGTAAAGCTTCGTTATCGGGATTGAGTTCCACACCATAAGAGCGATCATACCATTTAGCGATCGCCTCTCGGAAACTGGCGGTTCCTTCAAAGGGTGGATAACCGTGAAATTGGGGGGTTTCAAAAGCTTGAATGGCCGCTTCGATAACCGGACGCGGGGCAGGACCGTCCGGGTTGCCCATACCTAAATCGATTAAATCTAGTCCTTCTTTGCGGGCTAAGGCTTTTAATTCATCCAAGCGGGCGAAAACGTAGGGGGGTAAGGCACTTAATCGCTTGGCGCGGCTATTCGTCCAATTTACACTCATTACTTCTTGGCTTACTGATCGAGGTAATCTAACATTATGACACGAGTGTATGGCTAATTTAGCAGTTAGTTATTAAGCTGACTTCTTTGTGCCTCAGTATTGCTAGAATTGCCTGACATCGGAGATGGAGAGCCAAACTAAGGTAATCTGATTAATAGAGGCTGAAAATTACTGATTAGCCCCGGCATTACCCCCATTCTTCGCCATTATCGGCCGGTAAGTCCTCACTCCTCAATTCTTTTGTAAAATATGACTGCGATCGCTGTTCAGATAACTTCTATTTTACCCCCCGACACGACAGTTATTACCTGGCAACAAGTGCCAAAAGAGGAACAAGAAAGATTATCAAGGGCAATTAGGGGCAAAAGTCCTGAAATTATAGTTTATCCCGCTAATACAACCGCTTTATCCTCTCTGGTGCGTTTTAGCAACGAAAATCGTCTGTCTTTACTGGCCTACGGTCAAGGCAGTAAATTAGATTGGGGTGGGTTAGTCGAGTCGCCCGATATTTTAGTTAGTACCCAAAATCTCAACCAGATTATTGACCATGCTAGGGGAGATTTAACTATAACCGTGCAAGCTGGACTTAAAATAGCGGATTTACAGGCTTTTTTAGCTCCTAGCGGTCAATTTCTTCCTCTTGATCCCAGTTACGCCGATAATGCCACGATTGGCGGTATTATAGCCACAGCCGACGCGGGAACATGGCGGCAAAGATACGGTGGTGTCCGGGATCTGATCCTAGGATTCTCCTTTATCCGTCACGATGGCGAGATTGCTAAAGCTGGAGGGCGTGTGGTCAAGAATGTGGCGGGATACGACATGATGAAGCTATTTACGGGTTCCTACGGCACTTTAGGGATTATCGATCAGATTACCCTGCGACTGTATCCCCAAACTGCTAACTCAGAAACCCTGATAATTAGAGGAAATAGCGAAAATATTAGTAAATTAAGTCAAGTTATTCGGCAATCGGCCTTAACTCCCACAGTGGCTGAATGTTTAAACCCAGGGATGACGCAAGCACTAGGATTAGGGGAAAAAGTCGCTTTACTGCTGCGTTTTCAAAGCATTCCCGAAAGTATTAGCGAACAATCGCAACAGGTGAGTTATTTAGGGCAACAGTTAGATTGTCAGACTAATTATTATCGGGATGAGGAAGAAGTTTCTCTAGGGCAAAGATACCGAAAAACAATCGATAATTATGACCAAGAGGGCAATTTTTTCGGCAAAATAGGATTATTACCCAGCAATTTAGCTCTAGTGATCGACCAAATTAACGGACTAGCCTCGATTAATATTAGTAGCGGCGTGGGTAAAGTTATCTTAAAATCGGAGGAAAATCTTGACAAAATTCGCTCTTTATGCAGTGCCAATCAGGGTTATTTAACGGTGTTAACTGCGCCGCCATCGCTAAAAGAAAAAATTGAACCTTGGGGCTATACAGGTAACGCGATTACCATGATGAAAACCCTAAAAACTAAATTCGATCCTCACGGTATTTTTAGTCCTGAACGCTTTCTTAACAAAATCTAATTAAAAATCATGCAAACCTCCGAGCATTCCGTTAACTTTCAAGAATTAATCGACAAAAAAAATCAAGGATTTGACCCCAAGAATCCCCCTGCTCAAGAATTAATCGATAGTTGTGTTCACTGTGGTTTTTGTCTATCTACCTGTCCCAGTTATCGAGTGATTGGCAAAGAAATGGACTCCCCCCGGGGCAGAATTTATCTGATGAATGCTATCAACAAAGGGGAAGCAGTTTTAGACGAAACCACTAGCCAACATTTTGATACTTGTTTAGGTTGTTTAGCCTGTGTTAGTACCTGTCCATCGGGAGTACAATACGATCAATTAATCGCCGCAGTTCGTCCGCAAGTGGAACGCAATCAACCCCGCAGTTTTAAAGATAAAATTATTCGTTTTCTCATTTTTAATCTCTTTCCCTATCCCGTCCGTCTCAAATTATTTTTACCTTTCCTCTGGTTATATCAAACCCTGGGATTACAAACTATTGTTAGAAAATCGGGACTCTTAAAAATGCTCTTTCCCCGTCTAGCAGCGATGGAATCAATTTTACCAAAAATTACCCTAGACTCTCTGTTTAAAAACTATGCCGATGTTATTCCCTCCCAAACTGAAAAACGCTATCGGGTGGGAGTAGTTTTAGGTTGTGTGCAGCGCCTCTTTTTCTCGCCGGTAAATGAAGCGACAGTGCGGGTTTTAACTGCCAATGGTTGTGAAGTGGTTATCCCAAAAACCCAGGGTTGTTGTGCCGCTTTACCCGCACACCAAGGACAGGAAAAACAAGCGCAAAGTTTAGCCAGACAAATGATCGATAGTTTCGCAGCAACCGAGGTTGATTATATTATTATCAATGCGGCAGGATGTGGTCATACTCTCAAAGAATATCATCATATTTTAGCCGACGATCCTGAATATAAAGATAAGGCTAAGGAGTTTGTGGCTAAAGTACGCGATGCCCAAGAATTTTTGGCATCAGTGGGGTTAACTGCTGATTTATCCCCGATTACCGAGACAGAATTAACCCTAGTTTATCAAGATGCCTGTCATCTTTTACACGGACAAAAAATCTCCGTGCAACCACGGCAATTATTGCAAAAAATCCCCAATATTAACTTAAAAGAACCTATCGATGCGGCCTTGTGTTGTGGCAGTGCCGGAGTTTATAATATGCTACAGCCAAATACTGCCGATGAATTAGGTCAGCAGAAAGTACGCAATTTATTAAATACTGGGGCTGCGGTGATTGCTTCTCCTAATCCGGGTTGTTCCCTACAAATTAAAAAACATCTACAATTACAGGGAAAAGATACACCCGTTATTCATCCGATGGAATTATTAGATTATGCAATTCGCGGGCTGAAAATTTCCTAGTTCATCCCCTTTTTCTATGAGATAGGGTTTGCGGCAAAAAGTTTGTTGGTGGGGTTAGGAGTCGGTCCCGATGAAAAAATTTTCACCACCAGAGATGAAAGAGGTTTCCTTCCCCACACCCCACACCCCACACCCTACACCCTACACCCTCTTTCAAGTCAGTAGCCGGTCGTTTCAGGCTTTGTTGCCCTCTTTTTTGTACCAGTTTTATACTATAAAGAAGGATAATGCAAGGTTTTTGAAGGTCTTAATCCTATTTTCGCAGCATGAACATCGGATTTTAACAGGTCAAAAGCCTTATTTTAAAAGGGTTTTACCATTATTCAGCAAGCCCTAGATATAGGTAGCCCAAGATTTTGCCCATGCGAGAATTTCATCAACTCGATCGAGGGTTGAGGATTCACAGTAGAGACGCAAAACTGGTTCTGTGCCACTAAAGCGAATTAACAACCAACTGCCATCTTCTAAACGGAATTTATAACCGTCCATAGTATTACAATCAGTCACTTGTTTACCGGCAATTTCCCTTAAGGGTTCCTTATCCAAAGCAGTAATTAACTGATCGCGAGCTTCCATATTAGCTAAGGGTAAATCAATGCGATCATACTCAGAATGAAACCCGGTTTTATCCTGTAATTGCGCGTAAAGATCGCTTAAATCTTGGCCCGATTCTACCACCGCTTCCAAAACGTATAAAGCTGATAATAAAGCATCCCGTTCGGGAATGTGAGTACCATAACCGACACCTCCCGACTCTTCCCCACCAATTAACACAGGAGTGGTCAACATTCGATCGGCGATATACTTATAACCGATCGGGGTTTCAAAGACCGATAAACCGTATAAACTGGCTAATTTGGGGATTAAATCGGAACCGCTCACCGTTTTCACAATTTCCCCTCTCATTCCCTTTTTGCCGGCTAAATGCTCGATTAAAATCGGGATGAGATTTTGGGTGCTTAAAAAATTCCCCCGACCATCGATCGCCGCTACTCGATCGCTATCCCCATCGAAGACCAAACCTACTCGCAAAGGGGCTAAATTTGCGCTGTGAGCCAGTTTATCGATGATTTCCCTCAAATTTCTCGGTAAAGGTTCTGGAGAGCCGCCACCGAACAAAGGATCGCGATTGCCGCGTAATTCCGTGATCCCCACCCCCAAAAGACGCTCTAAACCGGTAGCCGCCGCACCGTGCATGACATCGGAATAAACTTTTAGTTGTCCCGATTCGATCGCGTTGGCAATAGCAGCAATGTTAACTTTTTGGCGTAAACCCTGACAATAACTTGACCATGGCTCAAAAGTGCTTAATTTACCAGCAGCTGCGTTAAATTGCGGCGGATTAGACAATAAAGCTTCAATTTGTTGGGTAATTTCCGGCGAGACAGAACCACCAAAATAACCTTTAACCTTCAAACCGAGATATTTGGCTGGGTTATGACTGGCGGTTAACACGATCGCACCGAGAGCATTTTCTGATCGAGCTGCCCAACTAAAAGCGGGAGTCGGAGCGTAGGATTGGGAGAGAAGCACATCAAAACCGGCTTTTTGAAGTGATTCCGCCGCAGTTTGAGCAAAATCCTCCGCCATAAACCGCCGATCATAGCCGACGATAATCGTCCGCGAACCTGTGATCTGACCATAATTATCTGCTAAAACCTGAGCCGCCAAGGGAGCGAGCAGAGCGACTCGATCGAAAGTAAAATCGGCGGCGATAATCCCGCGCCAGCCATCGGTTCCAAATTTAATCGGGTTCACGGTGGTCATGATTTACGAACTACCCCTAAAATATCCATTTTCCCAATACTGTAACCCGCTCCGTAACCTCTGGAAACTCATTTTTCCCGATCATCGGTTTTTGCCGCCGAATCGAGCGCGCCGACTTCACTGGCTAATAATTTTTCCATTAACATTTGTAACTTCATCCGTTCTATATAGGGCCATCCCCCGGTTTCCTCGATATCCCGGAGTAATCCGTATAAGTCCTTACGGGTATTGGGTAAAGATGGCTCGAACATCTGCTCGCGAATTTGCCGATGTAAATTTTCTAAAGTTCGCAGCAACATTAACAAACCGTTACAATCTCCCTGCTGTTCTTGGGCGATCGCTGTCACCGTCGTTACAAGGGAATGTAGTTGGCTATCTAATTGGCTGTTATCTCCCGGCAATCGGCTATTCATGTTCCTATTTGAAAACAGTCACACCAATCATATCAGTCATCAGCTATCAGTTACTTAGAGCCTCCCCCCCTTGCCCCTTGCCCCTTGCCTCTTGCCTCTTGCCTCTTGCCTCCTGTCTCCCATCTTCTCAATGGTCACTGATCTTTGATAAACTGAGTTTCGGTGAATTGGCCCGACCGATTCGATAATTCATCAGGCTATGGATCAAGGGTAGTAATTGTAAAGATTGACAAAGAGAGGTTGACATAGATGAGATTTCGTGCCTTGTTAGTTGCCTTTTTAGCCTTGTGCTTAGGGGTATTGACAGCTTGTAGCGACGCGCCTAATGCCGTCCTGAATAGAAACGAGCTAACCTATGATGAAATTTTAAACACGGGATTAGCTAACAAATGTCCGCAGATTTCCGAGTTCACCCGGGGTACTCTCCCCTTAGAACGCGGCGAAAGTTATGTGGTGACAGATTTATGCTTGGAACCCCAAGAATATTTTGTCAAGGGTGAACCCGTTAATAAGCGGGAAGCAGCCACCTTTATACCGGGTAAACTCCTAACCAGAGATACCACCAGTTTAGAACAGATGACAGCGAGTTTAACCGTAGGCGAAGACGGTGTTTTAACCCTCAAGGAAGAAGACGGTATCGATTTCCAACCCGTTACCGTACAATTACCCGGAGGTGAAAGAGTTCCCTTGTTCTTTACCATCAAAGGTTTCACCGGCAAAACCGAAGCCGGCTTTAACTCGATTAACAGTTCCACGGATTTTGAAGGCGACTTTAAAGTTCCCTCCTATCGTGGTGCTGGTTTCTTAGATCCCAAAGGTCGGGGTGTGGTGACGGGTTATGATAACGCTGTCGCTTTACCCGCTAGTGCTGATAGTCAAGATTTCCAGCGCGCTAACGTCAAAGCAACGGAACTGGGTAAAGGTACTATGTCTTTACAGGTAACTAAAGTTGACGCTTCTACCGGCGAGTTTGCTGGTGTTTTTGAAAGTGAGCAGCCTTCCGACACCGATTTAGGCGCAAAAGATGCTGAAGAAGTGAAAATTCGCGGCATTTTCTACGGTCGTCTCGAAGCTCGTGCCTAATTAATAACGAAGGCAGGGGGCAGGAGGCAGTTTTTGTAACGGTGATTTATGCCCCGCTCCACCAACTTTTCGCCTTAAGGCGAGGTTTTAGAGCCGATTTTAGTAATAAATTCAGAATTTCTGGAAATTAAGGCGAATTTCTCCCTAGAGAAGTTCGCTTTTTTTCGGCTCTCTTGGGGGTAAGGTGCAGATGATTTATATTGACCCTCCCTACGGGGTAAAATTTGGTTCTAATTTTCAACCTTTTGTGAGAAAACGCGACGTTAAACACAACGATGACGATGATTTCACCCGCGAACCGGAGATGGTGCAAGCTTATCGAGATACTTGGGAATTAGGGTTACATTCCTATCTGAGTTATTTAGGGCTTGCTGAATAATGGTAAAACCCTTTTAAAATAAGGCTTTTGACCTGTTAAAATCCGATGTTCATGCTGCGAAAATAGGATTAAGACCTTCAAAAACCTGGCATTATCCTTCTTGTCGTACAAAAATGGTACGAAAAGAGAGGGCAACAAAGCCTGAAACGACCGGCTACTGACGACCGACGACCGACTCCTAACCCCACCAACAAACTTTTTCAGCAGACCCTATTTACGCAATCGTTTGTTGTTGTTCCGGGAGTTCTTGACTGATAGCGGTAGTGTTTTTGTGCAGATTTCCGATGAGAATGTCCATCATGTTCGGGAATTGATGGATGAGGTTTTTGGCGGGGAGAACTTTGTTTCATTAATATCTTTTCAACTCAAGTTTAGACTAATTTGAGCAATAGTCAGTATAAAAGAACTGCTTGAGCAGAAAAAACGGGAAATCAAGTAAGATTACTAAATTTCTCGAAAATGACTTGGAAAAACTGGCAGCAATTTCGAGAAGCGGCCTATAAACTCTTAGGAACAGGCAAAGACGCGGTAATGGACTTG
>NZ_JADBRW010000442.1:0-7942 GCF_020247025.1 Microcystis sp. M109S1 | reverse complement strand
TAAATCCTTATCTGGCAAGGGATTTAATTGATTAGTTCGCTCTAGATCGAAAATAATTGACAAAAATCGCTAAATGCCTTTCTATATAGGGGTTCCATCCCTTATAACCCCCGTCCATTGCATAACACAAACCGAAGAGCCCAAAGGATTAAGCCGCCATCACTACTACCGAATCACCACCGGGGGAGATTCTGCTAATCTAAGAATAAGCAGTTTAAATGCGTCTTAGCTTACAATCGATACAAAATATCAACGACTAGGATTAAATGGCTACTCATATTGTTACTGGTGTCGCGGGTTTTATCGGTTCTAACTTGGCACAAAAGCTTTTAGAACAAGGAGATCAGGTGATCGGTATCGATCAATTTAACGATTATTACGACCCCAGTTTAAAGCGCAAAAATGCCCATATTCTAGCAAAATATCCCGAATTTAAGTTAATTGAAGCGGATATACAAGCCCTTGACTGGCGACAACTGTTGCAAGGAGTAGAAGTATTATTCCATCAGGCAGCCCAAGCAGGAGTCAGAGCAAGCTGGGGTGATGGATTTCGTCAATATACCGAAAGGAATATAAATGCCACTCAAATCATTCTTGAGGCCGCTAAGGAAACCCCTTCTTTACAACGGATGGTTTTTGCTTCCACTTCCTCGGTGTATGGCAATGCGGAAACGATGCCGACTCCCGAAACCCTTTGTCCCCAACCAGTTTCACCCTACGGCATCACCAAATTAGCGGCAGAAAGACTCTGTTGGCTATATCAGCAGAATTTTAACGTTCCCGTCACTGCCTTGCGTTATTTCACCGTTTATGGACCGCGGCAACGTCCCGATATGGCTTTCCATAAGTTTTTTCAAGCAGCGATCGCAGGTAAACCCATCGGCATCTACGGAGATGGCAAACAAACCCGCGATTTTACCTTTATTAGCGATGCTGTAGCCGCTAATTTAGCCGCTGCCCTAGTGCCGGAAGCGGTGGGGGAGGTGTTTAATATTGGTGGTGGTAGTCGCGTGGTATTGTTGGATGTCTTGGATACCATGGAAAAAGTCATCGGTAAACCTATCGAGCGATCGCATCAAGGACTCGCCCGGGGAGATGCCCGTCACACCGCCGCCGATGTCACCAAAGCCCGTACTATTCTAGGTTATAATCCCCAAGTCTCTTTAGCCGAAGGATTAGCCCAAGAATGGCAGTGGATTCAGGAATTATATTGTTAATGGCAGCAATTCCTTAATAATCAAAAAATCTCCCTGCAAAAGGGAGATTTTGGGCAATATCTGGTATTATACCCCGACAAATTACACCAATTTCAGATCGGGATAATTAGCGAGAATGTCGTCTTGACTGAGAATATCACCCTCGCTTTGAGGAGTCCAAATCACTTCTACCGCTAAAAGTCGATCGCCTCCCATACTACCAATTTGTTGCAGGGCTTGTTTCAAGTCTTGGGAATCATTAATTTTGGCTAGAGAAAATTTACCGACAATGCCGGCTAAAATAGTCACCAAAATATAGCCTTCCGGTGCGGTTTTAGCTAATTCTCCAGCCGATTCGGGTAAAATATTTTCTTGAGAACCTTGACGCAGTTGATTATTGTAATTAGTTAAGGTTTCCGCCGTTAGTTTACCGCGTTCGTTGAGAGACCACTGATTAAACTTCGCTTCTGCACTGCTGAGGCTGGTTTGTTGGCAATCGACGTTACCATAAACCCAGTATTCCGGATGACGCAACAGGGCGAGGGCGGATTCTTGTAAGACATCGACGCGCCCCTCGGAGGTGCTAGTATCCACAGTTAGGGCGATTTGATTTAATTCTTGTTGCAGATAACGGGCATTTGCCAACAAACCCACCTGTACTTTAGCCACGGAGACGGTTTCATATCCCGGTTCAACAGCCATACCATTCTCATCACTGCCTCCACCATTACGGAAAGCATTAACGAGGAAATTGGCAATAGCAAAAAAGATTAACAGAGAAATTAAGCCACCGCCACCACCACCCCAAAAGAAGGGCAAAAGGAAGGGAAAACCAATACCTCCACCGTAACCGGGGGAACTGTAACCACCACCTCTAGAAGGGCTAATACTGCGACTAGGAGCGCGAAAACTACCGCCCCCCATTCTACCCCCCGATGCCGCCAAAGCACTGGGAACATTGCCTAAAATCAGCGTTGTCACTAATCCTAGAACTAATAGCGGCTTGGCAAGCGATCGAACTTTAGTTAAAATTTTGTCAATCATAAGAACACCGAAGCAACCCTTTATTTACTAGGATAACCAGTTTCTCCCTCAGGGATAGACAAATCCCGAATAGGGATAACCGAATCAGTGATCAGATATCAGATTTGAGTTTTCAGTTCACTGATTACTGTTTACTGTTTACTGATCACTGAAAATTATGACTTGGAATTTCTCTTCTCCGACGGATTCGCCATTAAGCGATCGCGAAGTACCCTTAGAAAGTCATCATCTCTGGGGTAAACGTATTGCTTTACTGGTAACGGGAGGGATTGCGGCCATGAAAGCGCCGCTAATTGCCCGATCTTTGCGTAAATTCGGGGCTACAGTCGTGGCTTTTGTCTCGGAAGAAGCTTTAAGATACGTCACTAAGGAAGCTTTGGAATGGAGTACGGTTAATCCCGTAATTAGCCAATTAACGGCAAAAGCAGAACATTTAAGCGATCAATCTCCCTTTGATCTTTATTTAGTCGCCCCCGCTACCTATAACACGATTAATAAGTTTCGTTACGGAATAGCTGACGGAGTGATCACTTCATGCTTGGCCTCGGCCTTGGGACGACAGGAAAAGGGAAAAACTAAAATTCTGCTTGTCCCCACCATGCACGGCAGTTTACATAATGCTATTCTGACCGAATCTTTGCAAACTCTCGATCGCTTGGGAGTCCAGATTATGTCACCCCGGGATGATTACGGTAAGCACAATCTCCCCGGGGAAAAAGAGATTACCGTAGCAGCCTGTGGGATTCTCAGTAATTCTGTCCTGAAAAATATGCCGATTTTAGTCACTGGTGGACCCACACCCGTTATTATCGATAATATTCGTCGTTTAACCAATCGTTTTACCGGACAATTAGGAGTCGCTATTGCAGAAGAATTGTACCTGCGCGGGGCAAAGGTGCAATTAATCCACGGACGCGGCAGCTATACACCTCCCGCTTATTTACCCCATGAAATTATTGAAACTTATGACGAGTATCTAGGGAAGGTTATGGGAGAATTAGAGAGTAAAAATTATAAATTTGGTATTTTTTCGGCTGCAGTGGCAGATTATCGCTTAGAAAGCCCTTTTTTTGGTAAAATTCCCAGTGGTGGGCAGTTAAATCTTAATTTTGTGCCGACGGAAAAAGTGATTGACAAGGTGAGAGAAAAATTTCCCGATTTAGAGATGGTGACTTTCAAGTATCAGGAGGGAGTCAGTCAGGAGGAGTTACTGGAAATCGCCCGTAAACGCCTAGAAAAGGGCTATCAGGCCGTCATTGCTAATCGGGGTGAGGAAAAGGGCGATCAAGGGGAACAGGTGGCTTATTTGGTCACAAAAGCGGCATTAGGGAAATTTATCGGCAAAAAAGCGATCGCTATTGGCATCGCCGAATATTTAGAACAGCGAGCCAAAAATGTTACAATCGAAAAAATTTAATATTTTTTAATATTAATTTGCAAAAATTTAGGGTAACACAGTCATGGGTAACATCAACTTCGTCAAAGAGAATAAGATCGTGGTAGCGGCAGATGGGGCGAATTTACGAGAGAAAGCAATCCAGAATGGCGTTGATATCTACACTTTTGGCGGTAAATTGATGAATTGTGGCGGTTACGGTCAGTGTGGTACTTGTATAGTGGCAATTGTCGAGGGTATGGAAAATCTCTCGGCTAAAACCGACTTTGAACAGCGCCGTCTGAAGAAAAAACCCGAAAATTATCGTTTAGCCTGTCAAACCCGCGTTAATGGCCCTATTAGCGTCCAAACTAAACCAAAATAGCACTTAAGCGTCAGAAACGACCATCGAGCGCGAAGCGGATTGGAGTAGTTCAAAATTGCCAGACAAGATCACTGGGGCGACAAATTCTTGGCATTTAATAGCATAATTCCCTGAGCGACTTTTTGCCGCAGACCCTAATTGGGGTCTGCTGAATAAATCTAAAAACCTTGTTAGATAAGACTTTTAGACTTTTTGTCAATCAAAAAAAAGTACTGGCCATGGGAGTGATCAGGGGGAAAATTCCGGGACTTTTTCCCTTAAAATCGGTAAAATCCCACACCCTACACCCCACACCCTACACCCCACACCCTACCCCCACGAAAAACTTTTTGCCGCAGACCCTATTTAGGGTTAGCTGAATAAATCTAAAAACCTTGTTAGATAAGACTTTTAGACTTTTTGTCAATCAAAAAGTACCGGATATGGGAGTGATCCGGGGGAAAATTCCGGGACTTTTTCCCTGAAAATCGGTAAAATCCCACACCCCACACCCCACACCCTACCACCACCGAAAAACTTTTTCAGCAGACCCTATTTAAACTGAGTATTGGACATTTTAGTACAAACCCCTCACCGCTCACTCTGCGATCGCTATCTGAGAAAATTGCTCATTTTGTCATCTAGATTGCATCCCGCTCGGAAACCTTTGGGTAATCTATGAGTAGGGATACTCAAACCTCCTCTTCATCGGTGCGTTCCTGAGATGGATGATTTTTTTTTCTCATAAACTTTACAATATTTAATGATTGTTGTAATATTGGTTAAATAACCAAGGTTCTTAGTACTTGCCATTTATGCCCATAAACTCTATATATAGCCAAAAAAAGGACTATAGAGGCAATTAAATCTTCAATTAGATTTCTCTATATCCTTGAGTGATCACTCACTGCTATCTTTACAAAACTAGAAAAAGCCCTGATAGCATCTCCTTAACTGCCCCTGGGGAAGCGATCTGAAAAACGCCATCAATCCCTGAATATCAACCCTCAACCGACGCGCACTCATGAAAACCTCGAAAAACCCCACCGATCCAGTTCGCGCCTATCTCAGAGAAATTGGCCGAGTTCCCCTTCTCACCCATGAAGAAGAAATTCTCTACGCGAAACAGGTGCAAAGATTAATTTTTCTGGAAAAAATCAAGGAATCCCTAAGGGCTAAACTCGGCAGCGAACCCAGCGATCGCCAGTGGTCAGAAGCGGCGGAAATTAGTGAAGAACAACTCCGTCGAGAATTGGGGGCAGGGGATTTCGCCAAACGCAAGATGGTAGAAGCGAACCTGCGTCTAGTGGTTTCCGTCGCTAAAAAATACCTAAAACGCAATCTAGATCTATTAGACCTCATCCAAGAGGGAACGATTGGGATGCAAAGAGGTGTGGAAAAATTCGATCCCACCAAAGGCTATCGCTTCTCCACCTATGCTTATTGGTGGATTCGCCAAGCCATCACCCGGGCGATCGCAGAAAAAAGTCGCACCATCCGTCTGCCCATCCACATCACCGAAAAACTGAATAAAATCAAAAAAGCCCAGCGTCAACTAGCTCAAGATAAAGGTCGCGCTGCCACCATTGCCGAATTAGCCGAGGAATTAGACCTAACTCCCAAACAGGTGCGAGACTACTTGGAAAGGTCCCGTCAACCCCTTTCCCTTGACTTAAAGGTGGGGGACAATCAAGACACGGAATTAGGGGAACTCTTGGAAGATACGGGACTTTCCCCCGAAGATTACACTGCCTATTCTTCCCTCCAAGTGGATTTGGAAAAACTGATGGCAGACCTCACCCCTCAACAAAAAGAAGTGATTTGTCTGCGTTTTGGTTTAGATAATGGGCAGCCCCTCACCTTAGCAAAAATTGGCGTTCGACTCAATATCAGTCGTGAACGCGTGCGTCAGATCGAACGAGAAGCGATCGCTAAATTAAGAAAACGCAGGGGCAACATTAGAGAATATCTAGCTAGTTAAGCTAGAGATAACCTAGAATTTGGGTCAAATTTATCGTCTGGTTGACAGCGATAAATTTGACCCATTTCTAGATTCATCGAAGACTTTTTTCTACTATTTCTCTATCTCTTCAAGATATTTTTTCAAAAAGAGAGCTAATTTTTCTTTAGTGGCGACGGGAACGGAATCTAGACGGGTAAGAATAGCGTATTTAAGGGCAGAATGAGCGGCGGAAACGGGAGGATTAGCTACCAGACGGCGCACCGTTTCTTGGATAACTTTTTGGGCATTAATAGCGTTATGGTGTAGATTTTCGATCACCATTTCTACCGTGACATGATCGTGATCGGGATGCCAACAATCGTAATCGGTAACTAGGGCTAAGGTAGCGTAGGCAATTTCTGCTTCTCGGGCTAATTTGGCCTCGGTTAAATTGGTCATACCGATCACGGTTGCCCCCCAACTTCTATAGAGATTTGATTCCGCTTTAGTGGAAAAAGCCGGCCCTTCCATACAGAGGTATGTACCGCCGCGATGCAAGGTAACTTCCGGTAGGTTTAAACTAGCGACGGCATCCCCTAAAATTTCGGCTAATTGGGGACAAATGGGATCACCAAAGGCAACGTGAGCAACAATTCCTTCCCCAAAAAAAGTCGCTATTCTCTCTTTAGTTCTGTCAATAAATTGATCGGGAATGACTAAATCTAGGGGTTTAACTTCGGCTTTTAGGGAACCAACGGCTGAAGCGGAAATAATATATTCAACCCCTAATTGTTTGAGAGCATGAATATTAGCTCGAAAGGGTAATTCGGTCGGTAAAAAATGGTGATTTCTGCCATGACGCGCTAAAAAGGCGACTTCTGTTCCCTCTAAAGTACCGAGAATTAAAGCATCGGAAGGAGAACCAAAAGGAGTATCGAGGGATACTTCCCGCACATCCTTGAGGGCATCCATTTTATACAAACCACTGCCGCCAATGATGCCAATTTTTACCGTCGTCATAGTCTTGGAAAGAATTAGTTATCGTTGCCTTGATTTTACCATAATTGAGCGATCGAACTGTGATAATTTTTCCGTTAAGGCCTTACTTTTTCTTTTTCTTGCCCTTGAGGGAACCATTAATTAAACCATTAAAGCCATAAATTTCTTCAGTTCCCGCGACGGTAACTAATTCCACCTCTTTCGTGTCTCCCGGTTCAAATCGAACTGATGTACCCGCGGGAATATTCAGATGGGTTCCTTTGGTTAATTCGCGCTGAAACTCCAAGGCCTGATTAACTTCATAAAAATGATAGTGGGAACCCACTTGAATCGGTCGATCGCCTGTATTAGCCACAGAAATACGCAGGGTGTCGCGACCGACATTAATCTCGATCGCTCCAGATGGTGTGATAATTTCTCCCGGAATCATAACTGCTAAAAATCTCCTGTTAGTGAATGGGATTGTGAACGGTAACTAATTTAGTACCATCGGGAAAAGTCGCTTCGATCTGCACTTCCGTAATCATTTCCGGGATGCCTTCCATTACCTCCTCGCGAGTTAATAAAGTAGTGCCGTAACTCATCAATTCAGCCACGCTACGACCTTCCCTAGCACCCTCGAGGATGGCGGCGCTAATATAGGCGATCGCTTCGGGATAATTTAACTTGATACCGCGATTTTTGCGTCTTTCGGCGAGCAGTGCCGCCGTGAAAATGAGTAATTTATCTTTTTCTTGGGGCGAAAGTTGCATAGATAGGCCTTTTTTCACACAGATGCTAGGGTTATTGTAGTTCTTGGCCGGATAGTTGTAGCGATCGAGTTGTGAAAATTTATTCAGTATCGTGGAAAATTTGGCCAGCCAATTTAGTACAAGTGTTCAACAAGCTTCGGGAAATCTAGCCGCCGCCAGTGCCACCTACGACTTTTGGAATTCACCCTATTTTCAACCCTCAGATATAATTGCCGCCCAAGCTAAAAGTACAGTAGAAAGAATCAAAGAACATCCAATAGTTTTGGCAGT
>NZ_JADBRW010000441.1:0-8363 GCF_020247025.1 Microcystis sp. M109S1 | reverse complement strand
TTATCAGTTATCAGTTATCAGTTATCAGTTATCAGTTATCAGTTATCAGTTATCAGTTATCAGTTATCAGTTATCAGTTATCAGTTATCAGTTATCAGTTATCAGTTATCAGGTTTGAGTTTTCAGTTAGTAGTTTTCCGTTAGTAGTTATCAGTTAGTAGTTATCAGGTTTGAGTTTTCAGTTAGTAGTTTTCCGTTAGTAGTTATCAGTTAGTAGTTATCAGTTATCAGGTTTGAGTTTTCAGTTAGTAGTATCAAGTGGCAAGTTCGGAGCTTTCTTTTCACTGATTACTGGTTACTGATTACTGATTACTGACTAGGGATTGCTACTTTTGCCACCTTAGACACAGGGGAAAAGATAAGCGCACCAAAACCGTTAAAGAAACGATTAAAGGTTCTTCGGTTTGTGCTATGCAATGTCCTTCTCTATAAGGGATGAAACCCTTATAGAGAAGGACATTTAGCGATTTTTGTCAATTGTTTTCGATCTAGAACGAACTAATCAATAGAACTCTTGCCAGATAAGGATTTAGTCGATTTATGCCACCCTATTGAACCATACCAAGTAACGAAGAACCCGATTAAAACGGCTTAAAAAAGCACAGAAAAACCTTTCTAGAAAACAGAAAGAAAGTAAACGACGGGAAAAAACAAGAAAACGAGTAGCTAAAATCCACGCAAAGATTAAAGACACTCGGACTGATTTCTTGCATAAACTATCCACTCGAATTTTCGTGAAAATCAAACGATAGTTTTAGAGTATTTAAACACATCGGGAATGGTTAAAAATCGTAAACTATCCCGTGCTATATCAGACTTAGGCTGGCGTTCTTTTCGAGATATGCTATCAGCAAAGTCTGATAAATATGGGCGTAATTTTCGGATAATTTCCCGATGGTAGCCAACGTCTCAGCGATGTTCCTGTTGTGGGAATATTGGCGGGAAAAAGGCGTTAAATGTTCGTGACTGGGAATGTCTTTTGTCTTTTGTCTTTGGGAGCATCTCACCTTTGTAACCCCTAAATCAGGTTTTTATGTCAAGCTATTTTGAAAGCCTTGCTAGAAACCAGTTTTATGGATAAGTATAATTACTCACTTGCATAAATGAGATGCTCCCATGTCTTTTCTGTGGGACTTTTCATGATCGAGACATCAACGCCGCAGTAAATATCAAGGTCGCCGGAGGACATACGTTCGACTTTAAACGGACGGGTCGGAAAGCGTAAGACTACCGCTAAGGTAGCAGCATCCCGGGTCGCGTCAACCCCATTGACGCGACCATTCTAAAAAGGTGGCGTGGTGAGGAATCACCGTCCGTTTACGGCGGTGAGGATGTCAAGGTTACTTTAATGTTAGAATCAAATTACTTCTTTTAGGTTTTGCTATGCGTGCGATTGAAACCACTGGTATCCTCAATACCCAAGGGCAAATTCAACTTGATCATCCTATTCCCCAAGAAAAAGATCGGTTTGTGCGCGTCATTCTTTTGATGTCGGAGGATGAACTGAACGAAAAAAACTGGCTAGATGCCGTTGCCCATAACCCTAGCTTTGCTTTTCTGCAAGATCCCGAAGAAGATATTTATACCCTTAACGATGGACAACCTGTAACTAATGAAGGGTAAAATTGTATTAATTCAATTTCCCTTCGACGATTTATCTTCGAGTAAAGTTCGTCCTGCTTATTGCCTAACCAATCAAATTGGAGGCTATCAACACATTATCTTTGCCCTAATTACCAGTCGTATTCCAGAAAATCCCCTTCATACAGATATTATTCTGAGACCAGAAAATCCAGATTTTATGATCAGTGGTCTTCGCAAATCGTCAACCATCAGACTTGATCATTTAGTAACACTTCGCTCTTCACTGATTCAGCGTGAACTAGGCTCATTATCATTAAAAAACCAAACCTTAATTGTAGATATTTTGTCCGATATTCTACGTTCTTAAAAAAAATACGATCACTGATTTCTTCGGGGGCATTATTTAACGCAGTTTTTGGCTTGAAATTACGATAAATTTATCTGCTTTATACGTTACGCTATGCTAACCCATTCTACCGTTACTGCTACAATTGGCTCCAAAGACCACTATAACCAACTAAAACCATGACTCAAGCCACTTTTGCAGAAATACTAGAAGCAACTGAACAACTTCCCCGAAAAGATCAAGAACAACTTATTCACATTTTAAAAAAGTGAAAGACATTGACGAGGCTCAACAATACCTCAACAACTAATGGAAGGGATTCCGGCAAGATTAAAATAAATTAAGGTCATCTGGCCGCAGTCAGTTTTAACCGACTGAAAATATTACTTGGTTTGAGGAGCTTTTCAAATTGACAGACGAGCGCGTTTATTGGTTAGCATGGTCAAGTATTGCTGGAGTTGGGCCAATTTCCCTGAAGCGACTCTATCAGCATTTTGGCAGTGTCGCTGTGGCCTGGAATGCCTCCGATTCTGCGATCGCAGAAGTGGCGGGATTTGGCAAAAAGTTAATGGTAGCGGTACGGGAAGGGCGATCACAAATTGACCCAGAAGCTCTTTTCGCCGAACATATCCAGAAAAACCCCCTTTTTTGGACTCCTAGCGACCCAGAATATCCCCGCTTTCTCTGGGAAATTCCCAGTCCTCCCCCCTTACTTTACTATCAAGGAAAGGTCAATTTAGAGGAAAATCAGGGAAATATCCCCACCGTCGCCATTGTGGGTACTCGTAACCCCACGGATCACGGCAGGCGCTGGGCGCGGCGCTTAAGTACCCTTTTGGCCCAACAGGGATTTACTATTGTTTCTGGCATGGCCGAAGGAATTGATGGAGAGGCACACCAAAGCTGTTTAAAAGCAGGGGGAAGGACGATTGCCGTCTTGGGAACGGGGGTCGATGTGGTTTATCCTAGTCGTCATCGGCAGCTACACGCGGACATCCAAAAGCAGGGTTTAGTCATTAGTGAACATCCTGCGGCAACTCAACCGAATAAAGCCCATTTTCCCAGTCGTAATCGCATTATCGCCGGTTTAAGTCGCGCGACGATTGTTATCGAGGCCCCCGAAAGGTCAGGCTCCCTGATCACGGCCAGTTATGCTAACGAATTTGGCGGCGATATCTATGCTTTACCCAATTCTCCCGATATTGCTGCCGCTAGGGGTTGTTTACAACTGATTCATCAGGGGGCAGAAATTATCGTTTCTGAGGAGAAATTATTAGAAATGTTGGGGGCAATTCCCACCACGAACCAATCCGCACCGGTTAATCTCTCCCCTTCACTCCCTCTAGAGACATCCCCGGTCGTTAATCCTGCTCCTCCAGTCAATCTAGAACCTAGACTAGCACAAGTGTATCAGTTATTTGACAGAGATGCCCTGTTGTTTGACATTATTGTTCAAAAAATGCAAATCCCCACCTCAGAAGTGGCGGGGATCTTATTGGAATTAGAATTAATGGGTTTAGTGACTCAGTTACCCGGTATGCGTTACCAGAAAACCTAGTCAACTCCTCTACAGGTGTTTATCTATGGTGTTAGCTAAAGTGGTTTTCGGTACAGCCCCGACCACCATATCAACTTTTTGACCTTCTTTGAAGATCATCAGAGTAGGAATACTGCGAATCCCGTACTGACTAGCGATATTGGGGTTTTCGTCGGTGTTGAGTTTCACCACCTTGACTTTCCCTATGAACATTTCGGCAATTTCTTCGACAACGGGAGCCACCATTCGACAGGGGCCGCACCAAGGAGCCCAGAAGTCTACTAGGACAGGGGCGGCACTATCTAAAACTTCGACTTTAAAGTTGGCATCTGTAACTGCAGGAACCTCTGACATACTTAAGAAATCCTCTAGTAATCACGGTTATCTAGAATACGCAAAAATTCCATTCTAGAGATTCGTGGTGCGATGTTGACATTCCACTGGTGAAAAGGACGAGAACTAGCTCTAAATCCACTGTAGAGGCCTTAACTTGCATCAGAGGTAGCTTCTTGGATTAATTTCACAAGGGGTATTCTTCTATTTTATAACCCTAGAGGCTCTATTTTGACTTTTTTTTGATAAAGTTTTGTAATATTGCCCGAATCAGGGAGGGGTGATGGCAGCCAGATCAAATTTTCTTGAAGAAAAACCCGAAAAGTCAGCGATTTTATCTAGGCTTAACCTGAGTTTGATTATGATCAGCACAAGCCACCTCCTAATTGAGCTTTTTTATGAAAATTCTGGTCTTAAATGCGGGATCGAGCAGTCAAAAAAGTTGTTTGTACGATTTAGAGTTTCTCCCCGGCCATCCTCCGCAACCAATTTGGCAAGCGGGGATCGATTGGACGGTTAACCCTGATTACGCGGTTTTAACGGTAAAAGCTCAGGGAATTAAACAGGAAATTAATCTTTCTAGTCAGGATCGTCCGGCGGGTATCGCTCGGATGTTAGATACCTTAGTCACTGGCGAAACTAAGGTAGTAGCCAACCTCGCCGACATTAGTATAGTCGGTCATCGAGTTGTCCATGGTGGCACGGAATATTCCCAGGCTACCATCATCACTCCCCAAGTCAAAGAAACGATTAAAAAGCTGATTCCCCTTGCTCCTAGCCATAATCCCGCTCATTTAGAAGGAATTGAGGCGATCGAGCAAGTTTTGGGCGATGTTCCTCAAGTAGCAGTGTTTGACACCGCTTTTCATCGTTCTATCCCTCCCGAGTCTTCTCTTTATCCCATTCCCTACCAATGGAGTGAACTGGGAATCCGTCGCTATGGTTTCCATGGCACCAGTCATCAGTACTGCTCGCAACGGGCCGCCGAATTGTTGGGAAAACCCCTAGAATCGTTGAAAATGGTGATCTGTCATCTGGGAAATGGTGCTTCCCTATCGGCAGTCAAGGGGGGTAAAAGTATTGATACCACCATGGGATTTACTCCCCTAGAGGGATTGATGATGGGAACCCGCAGCGGTTCGATCGATCCAGGGATTCTGATTTATCTAGAGCGAGAATATCAATACAATCCCGATAGTTTAAATAGCTTACTCAATAAAGAATCCGGTTTAAAGGGAATTTCGGGTATTTCTGGGGATATGCGGGCAATTACCACGGCGATGGCCGAAGGCAACGAGAGGGCAAAATTAGCATTTGAGATGTATATTCATCGTCTGAAAAGTTTAATCGGATCGATGATCGCTTCTCTAGAGGGGTTAGATGTCTTGGTATTTACGGCAGGAATCGGCGAAAATTCAGCTTTAGTACGGGAAAAAGCCAGTCAAGGCTGGTCTTTTTTGGGTTTAGAGTTAGATTTGGCTAAAAATGCCGCCCATCCCCGGGATGCGGATATCGCCAGTGACACATCTAAAGTGCGAGTGATGGTAATTGCTACGGCGGAAGATTGGGCGATCGCGCGAGAATGCTGGCATTTATATCAATAGACCTTACCTTTGGCTATTCTCTTTTGGCTGTTCCGTTGCGGGAATCTCCATAATCGGATGGTTAAGAGCAATCATCAAATGGTCTCCCTCTTGGCTAATACTGCTCGGACTGCTCGCTATTTGGGAGAGGGGATCATTGCGTTCGGAGACGAAGTAGGAACCAACAGCGATCGCCATAGCGGTGAAAATTGCGCCACCATAAACATAATATTGCCGACGACGCTGACCATCGACTTTTCTGAACACCTGTTCTGCCAATCGGTCGCTGGCCATAGTAACCGGTACGGGAATTTGCTTTAAATTAGTTTGTAATCCCAAGAGCTGCCGATAGAGTTTTTTAGCGGCAGCATCATGGTCTAACCAATGCTGAACTAGCTTCCGTTCCTCTACCGTTACTTCGTTATCAATATAGGCGCTAATTAAATCGAAACGATGAGCTTCTTCGTTATCCTCATCTAAGAACAAAATATCCTCGGTTGCGGAGTTGGAATCGCTGTCATCGTGATGTAACAAAGACTTGATCCATTGAACGTCTTCGGGTTGATAATTATTCATGGTTGACCTCGACCAGAAGCGATCGGTATACAATCACTTTTTACCAGCACGGAGCTAGTTAAATTTAACGACTCCTCATTTCGACCGTTAGTGCCGAATCACCACAATTTTATTTAGCCTTCCGTAAAATAGGGCTGTAAAACAGATTGTAATTTAGCGCGAGCGCGAGCAATGCGGGATTTAACAGTTCCTAAAGAAACTCCCGTGATCTCGGCAATTTCTTCGTAGGCCATGCCTTCAATTTCTCGCAGAATAATAGTTGTCCGAAAAGCTTCTGGTAAATCAGCGATCGCAGCCTGTAATTGATCGTAGAATTCGTGGGTGGTGAGATGTTCATCGGGACTGGGGTAATCGGACTCGATATCCCAATCGATTTCGCCATCTTCCACGCGCCGGGGAGCATCGAGGGAAATGGGGTGATTAACCCGCTTGCGTTTCCGCAATTCGTCGTAAAAAAGATTAGTGGCAATGCGACTTAACCAACCGCGGAACTTGAGGGGTTCATGGAGACGGTTAATATTGCGATAGACGCGAATCCAGACCTCTTGAGCCAAATCAGCGCGATCTTGCCAATCGGGAGCCAAATGATAGAGTAATTTATCAATATGAGCTTGATAGCGCCGCAGCAGTTCCGCAAAAGCTGCTCGATCGGGCTGGCACCCTTCCTGACAGCGTGCAATTAGATCGTAGTTGGAGAGTTTGTCAGGGGACACGGGGTTTTGAGACTTGTTGGCCTCAAGTGACCAAGATGCTGGAATCGATTGACTCATGGGATTTCCTCTAAGGATATAAACTCCTCACTCAGAGCTTGAGGACGGGAGAATTCAGTAAAGGTTCCCGAAAATAAATAATTTTTTTCCCATATTTTGATTCTAACCGATCGGGGCATTCATCTGGGGGAGCAAGTGGGGTGTCGGGTGTGGGGTGTATTTTCAGTGAACAGTGAACAGTAAACAGTAATCAGTGAACTAAAAACTCACATCTGATCACTGATTACGGATAACTGATACAAGCCTGTCTCCTGACGGCTCTGTAAGTTAGGTTTTTTCCTTAGCGAGAATAAAGACGCTGCCCTCGCTGCCGCGGCCGATGCGGAGATCTTCATCGAGATAGGTGATATCGAGCCAACCTGTTTGTTGGCGATTATTGAAAGAAAAATCGAGGGGAGGAAATTTTTTGCCACTCTCGATCGCTTCGATAAATTCTTGGGGAGAATGATAATTGAGAAGACGTTGCAGACCGAGGATCGAGCGCTCAAATTTGACCATTACCCGACGCTCGGATGTGGGTTCAAAGGTAGCGGAGACGATTACTGCCCCTTCTAGCCAAGGTACGCCGATAATTTCGGCGATATTGTAGAGTTTGGCCTTGTTCAGGTCGAGATATTGATAAATTTGCCCTAATTGAAAAAAAGGTAGGCGATCTATTCCCAGAATGTTGCGGCTGCTGGTGAATAGCAAACGCCAATTGCCCCCTAATAGTTGTTTAACTTCGAGGGGATGGGGATGGGGATTGTGATCCTCCAATTGTTCGATCGCCGCTAAAATCCGCACGCGGTCGCTTTCTGTCGCCAGGAGTCCGCGATTTCTACCAGCGATCAATTCTAATAATTTCGCTTTGGCATCCATAGAATCTCCCTTATTTATAAACTGCCTCGACCCGCTAGGTACTCGATCGAGGTTTTTGGTGGTCCCAAGAGGTTCACTTGCGCTGATGATTTCAGCGTTTCAACGGAGTTTTAACCTCGGTGAGCGGCATTTTCAACTGTTGACTTGATTATTTTAACACAGATTAAATGCCGCAGTTTTAAAATTTTTTCATAACCGTAATTAAGTGATCGAAATAGGGAGTAATTGCGTTTTTTTCTGAGTCGCTAAAATACTCTAAACTGTATTGTTTTAAGGCTTCTAACCCCGAAATCATTGCCCCTAATGGTACTGCAATTCTTGGTAAAGAAGACGCATATTTTCCAATCCCTCGGCACTGGTGTAGGGAATCTGTTGTCCGGCGATACCGTAGGTAATACAGCTTGACACTCCCCGCTCTAAAGAGACGGGGATTCTTGGTTCACAGAGATTACTTGCGAAAGACAGAATTGCTTCTGAAAAAGTAGAGGTATTCTCTCCCCAAGCGTTTATTGGGTCTAGCCCAAAGGTTCCGGTATGCCCTACCGTACTTAGTCCCCTTTTAAGGATGTTGATTGCGGCGTTTTCATCCCGCTCCAAAACACATCCACACTTGCATTGATGGGTTCTAGTCGATAAAGATTTTTTGACAGTTTCACCACAGTTTGAACAGTTTTGGCTTGTATAATTCGGTGAGACAGCAATCGTTATCTTGCCGAATTTAACCCCAAAATACTCTATCCATTCCCGAAACTGATACCAGGCCGCATCATTTATCG
>NZ_JADBRW010000440.1:0-10204 GCF_020247025.1 Microcystis sp. M109S1 | reverse complement strand
GTTTACCCCTTTAATAATTAATTCATCTCGCACGGAATTAATTGCCCACTTTTCTAATTAAAAGAATAACTCAATCCTTTGATGATACTGGATTTTGAAATTGGCTGATTAACCAGAGCAGGCAATTTTCCGGGCAAATTCGGGGATATTGAGGATCGTTCTGGAACCAGCATCAGCTTTTTTTGCTAATTTGTGGCCAATTAGCGGCAATTTAGCTCTGATGACCTGAGAATAGCTTTTCTAAAGCTTCCTTCAAGGTTGGTTCCATGACAATTTTATTTTGATAAGCAACTGTTACTCTAGCGATTGTCGGGACACTATTTTGGTCTGCCACTAGATACAAAGGTTCTACATAAAGCAGAGATTGTTCAATGGGAATAATTAATAGGTGTCCTTGCAAAACTTTAGAACCGTCCCGATTCCAAAGGGAAATCTGTTGAGAAATATCTGGATCTTGGTTAATTAAAGCCTCAATTTGATTCGGTCCATACACTAACCTTTGTTTAGGAAATTGATAGAGTAATAACTTACCATACTCTCTATCATCTGAACGCGCTGCTAACCAAGCGATTAAATTTTGCCGACTAGAGGGAGTATAGGGATGGAGGAGAATAAATTCTTCTTTGTCGGAATCGGGCAGTTTCATGATTAAATAATAGGGTGATACAGCCTGTGGTTCCGTGCCGTAAATTTCTAGGGGAATTTCCCATTGATCCTCCCGATTATAAAATACTTGCGGATCGGTCATGTGATAGGTTAATAATCTTTCCGCTTGGGTACTAAATAAATCTTCGGGATAACGGATATGACTGCGGATAGTTTTTGGCATTTCTGATAAAGATTTAAAGAGATGAGGAAAGATTTTACTCCACGTCTGAATGATTGGATCATTTTCATCGGCAACATAGAAATTCACCGTTCCATGATAGGCATCCACTACCACTTTGACCGAATTGCGAATATAGTTAAATTTATCTTTCCCCGGGTCAGAATAGGGATAGCGATTGCTGATAGTATAAGCATCAATAATCCAATGTAATTTACTACTACTATCCCCCACATCTGCCGCTACTAAATAGGGGTTGCGATCATAATTTAAAAAAGGGGCGATAGTTTGCACGCGATTTTGGATATCACGACGCATTAATAAGCGAGTTTCGGGAGTAAAATCTTGGCTAAATAACATTTGCCAATCCCGCAGATAAAGGGCAAATAGCCAACGTCTCCACCCCGTCCCCACTAGGATTCCTCCCTTACCATCGTAGGTGTTATAGACATTTCCATCCCCGCTAGGAAAATCCAATTCTTCTACGGTGGTGGGAGTCATCACATAATTATTAGTTAATTCCCCGTAGTAAATGCGGGGTTTACCAATGGGAATACTATAATCAATTAATTCGCTAGAGGTTTGTAGAGCTCCTTCGTCTTTATTTGTGCCGATATCTTTGACAAAATAGTAGGGTAAACCCCCGGCAGCCACTAAATTAACTGGGGAAAGAGTGAACCCATAACCGTGGGTATAAACGAGATGTTTATTCACCCAAGTATTAGCAGAAGTGGGAACCGCACTATAATCTAATTCTCTAGCGGCAATAATTGTCTGTTGTTTTTCAGATATTTGACGTTCCTCGATTTTTTCAGGCAGTCCTACGCGTACCCGATAGCGATCGATATCAGCATCGGGGAATTTATAATATAAGCGAATTTGCTGTAATTGTCGGTTAGTTTCTAGCAGTGGTTTGGTGTCCCAAAGACGAATATTATCGATAGTTAGATGGTTTCTCTCTAAAACTTCGGCATTTAATTCGGCCTGTGGATCGAAAACTTGGGCATCAATTCTATCTAAGGAAAAAGCCGCTCTTGTGGATTGAATACTTCTTTCGATATAGGGTCTTTCTCTCACTAATTCATTCGGTTGTACGATTATTTTTTGTAATGCTCCACTGATAATTGTGCCACTTATCCAAACAATTAAATAGAGAAATACAGGAACTAAGTAGGGAGAAAATACCAACTTTTTCCTGGTATTTTTGTGTAATTTGCGACGGTTTATTTTACCAAATAATGCTTTTTCTCCTAACCATATAGAGGTTATTCCTGCAATAATTCCCAGAATAATTTCAATAAATTGGCCAACATGAATATCGATATAACCCGCACCATAAACTACCCCTTCCGGAGAATAAAGTAGCAGGTAACGCTGAATAATATGGTGTAATACTAGCAGCCCCATTAACCCACTCCACAGGGCGTATAAATGACGCAGTTGCGGACGGGAAAACCCCGGAAATGTTCCCAGAGAAAGACTATCGGCCGAAAAAAGATAGGTTAAACTAACAGCAAAAAGAGTATATATTCCCACACCACCGAGCCATAATTCTAGTAACTGCCACAGGGGTAATTGAAAGATGTAAAAACCTAAATCATTCCCGTATTGAGGATCGTTAATATTGAAAGGAACACCATAAAAATATTTTAAAAAATTCGCCCACTGCCCAGCAATAATAAGAGATAGCATTACAGTGAATACTATAGATATTATTCGCAAAAAATACTCGGTTTTAATTAATAATCCCAAGACTAAAAAAGCGATAATTACCCCTTGCCAAAGATTACTGGAAATATCGGTTAATACTTGCCTAATCCAAACTATTTCCAGAGGAGAACTTAGGGAAGAACTAAGGTTAGGGAGATTAAAATCTGGTGTCCAGAGACTGAGGGCTAGTTTACTGTAATACAATAACATTGACCCGATCCAAGCTCCAATTCCCGTTGCGATAATCAAAAGACCGAGTAAATTAATACTAGGAGATTGAGAACTAAGAGGATAACTATCTTCCCGGGGTTTTTGCCAACGAAAACGCTGGGCTAAACGTAAATTAGTAAAAATAAAGAGTAGAGAAAGAATCGCACTTCCCCAACCTAATCCCAGTTGCCAAGATAATTGCTTCAGGAAAGTGTTTAAATAACCCATCTCGGTAAACCAGAGGCTATTGGCTACCACTAATATCCCCAACTGCCCGATCACAAGGCAGCCAAGAAACAGTAAAATAGGTTTAGCGATCGAGCTTCGGTTAGATCTGATCAGCATGGATAAAGTGATAAAAGAGAGTCTTCTTTCATTCTAGCGATTTTAGTTTCTCCCTGCTGCTTTTTCTTAGTTTAAAGATAAACTTAAGAAACTATAGCGGGGTTAGGGCGATAATTTCGCTTAAAGTCAGCAATTTTAGCTAGGATTAGCAGACTGGAGTATTTCCCGAAAAATCCTGCGTCGATAGGAAGGAGATTCATTGCTGATATTCCATAAAGTTTCGTAGAAAAAGAAAGAAACACCAAAATTTTGGTGTCTCGATTTTTCCACTTGTTGAGTAATATTAACCATCGGAATCGGACGACCTTTTAAACCAGATAAAATCCCAATAGCCACGGGGATAGATTCTCTAGCTTGCTGTAATTCTGGTTGCGATAATTCCCAGTCAAAGGCGTTCATATCAGTTCGATACACTTGTACTATTAACTCATCAATCAAGTTTTTTTCTTGCCATTTTTGCCAATCTAAAAGATAGGATTCTAGGGAGAAAGTGTAGGGATTAGGAGATAGGGAAATAATCGCTGTAGGTTGGCGCTTTTTAATCGTCTGGGCTAAACTATTCATATAGTCAGTAATTTTATCGGCCCGCCATTGAATCCATGCTTTATCTTGGTAATCTTGCGGTGGTAATTGTCCCGAATGTTCCCTTTGATAGAGTTTAATCGTGGTTTCATCATAGCCAAAATCGGCGGGATAACCAAAATGATCATCAAACTGAATTCCTTCTATATCGTAGTTAGTAATAATCTCGCTGACTAAATCCGTAATAAAGTTTTTTACTTGCGGATGTAAGGGATTTAACCACACCCGTTGATGCACTTTTCCTTCCCACCAAATCACACTTTTATCCTGTCTTTGGGTTAACCAATCGGGATGTCGTTTTGCTAATTCTGAATCCGCAGGAGCCATAAAACCAAATTCAAACCAGGGAATAATTCTTAATTTTTTCCGATGACCTTGGCTAATTATTTCCTCTAAAAAGTCGCGATTTTTTAAAGATTCATGGGGATCGATCGCTCGTCCCGTAACTTTTTCTGCTACCTTAGAAGGATAGAGTGTATAACCCCAATTCCAGACCGTGGGATAAATAGTGTTAAAGTTTAAATCAGCCAACCTATTAAGGGCATCTTTTAGGGTTTCCGGTTTCAATAACACTTCACTATCGATATTAGTTAACCAAACTCCACGAATTTCGGTTTTTTCTTGGGGTTTATTGGTCGATTGTGCGGGAAAATTAAAGGTTATCGTCATGATAAAAGCAAAGATAATTAAAAATATTAACCAGCTTATTTTCCCGTATCTTTGACTATAAATCACCAAACTATCGGCGAAATTATTAAAAGTTTTACTGATTTTATTCATAATGGGAAGTGGGGAGACTGTTCACTGATAATGGCTAAAATAACTAAATTATCTCTCTAAATTGCGAGGATCTAGGGCATCGCGTAAACCATCACCGAGTAAATTAAAAGCTAAAACGGTGAGAATAATTAACAAAGCAGCTGGCCAAATTAACCAGGGTTGTAGAACAATAATTGAGGCATTGGTAGCCAGAGAAAGCATATTTCCCCAACTAGGATCTGGTTGTTGAATTCCCAAACCAATTAAACTTAAAACCGATTCGGCCACGATAAACCCCGGCACAGCTAACGTAGCAGAAATAATGATATAACTGGCAGTTTGGGGCAGCACATGACGCAGAATAATATAAAGGGGTTTTGCTCCCATAGCTTTAGCGGCCTGGATAAATTCCTGTTCTTTCAGGGATAAAACTTGACCGCGAATTACCCGCGCTAATCCCGACCAACTGATAAAAGAAGTAATCAGGACGATTAATAAAAAGCGCTGGGTGCTGGTTAATCCTGCGGGTAAAACTGCCGCTAGGGCCACGAGTAAATATATGCCGGGGATAGTCATTAAAACTTCCACAAAACGCATTAAAATCGCATCTAACCAACCGCCAAAATAGCCAGAAACGCCACCGACAAATAAACCGATAGGGAAAGAAATTAAAATCCCGACCAAACCGATAAATAAACTAATTCTGCCCCCGAAAATCAAGCGACTAAAACTATCGCGTCCCGATTCGTCAGTTCCCAATATATTGATTCTACCATCGCCGATGACTCCGAACAGATGGAGATCAAAAGGGATACCGGGGAATAAAGTTACTTCCTCCCATTTTGGCGGCAAAGGTAGGCGAATTTGACCTAAATTATAGGTTTCACCCTTAACCAAGAGACGCAGCGGCAAGGGTTTGTTAAAATCTCTCATTAGCTTCCGCTCACCAGTTTCTATATTAATAGCACTTTGAGTGGTGGGATAGACGTGGGGGCCAATCCACTCACCCTTGTTACTTCCCGACTGCGAGCGCCAAAAGATTTGAGTGGGGGGTAGGAGAGACTGACCGGGTTGGGAGGAGTAGGGAGAGTAGGGAGCGACAAAATCCGCCGCAATTACGCTTAAATAGAAGATTAACAGTAAAACTGCTCCCCAACGGGCGAGAGGATTATCTTTGAGTTTGTGCCACCAGTCCATAGGCGATTAGGTCAATAGGAGAGTTAATCTTTATTTTGCTAGTTTGATTGCTATAATTTATCATACCAACAAAAAAGCTGTCTAATGTTTATTAATCCCCTTGTTTATGAGAAATCTTCTGTCTATCGTCAAGATTTTGAGACAGCGCAACCGTTTAAGCATTTGGTCATCGATAATTTTTTAGTTGGGGAGCAAGCGCAAATTTTGCTGGAAAATTTTCCGAGTTTTAATCCGCAAAAAGCCATTAGTGAGTTAGGAAAAGTTGGCGGCAAGGCGGTTAATGAGGATTTAATCGGTTTAGGGGGTGTTTATCAACAGTTTGGCCGCTACGTTCAAGCTAAAGAGTTTTTAGAGTTAATTTCCGAATTAACCGGTGTCGATAATTTAATTCCAGACCCTAGTTTTTATGGGGGTGGAACCCACGAAAATTTACACGGTCAAGAATTAGACCCTCACATTGATTTTAACTTCGATGAGCGTCATTGGTATCATCGCCGCTTGAATTTATTAATCTATTTAAATCCCCAATGGCAAGCAGATTGGGGAGGGAATCTAGAGTTACATTCCAATCCTCGTCAACCGGAAGAAAATAAGATTAAATCTTTTCTACCTATCTTTAATTGTTGTGTTATTTTTGAAACCAATGAATATTCATGGCATGGATTTTCTCAGATTAATTTACCAGAAAATCAACGGCATTTATCGCGTAAATCTCTTTCTATCTATCTCTATACTAAAGAACGTCCAGACCAAGAATTATCACCATCTCATACAACTTTTTACATCCCGCGCCCGCTGCCAGAAAATATTCAACCCCATCAAGTTTTAAGCTCAGAAGATTACCAACAAATTAAAATTTTACTGAAAAGACGGGATGATTTAATTCGTTTTTATCAAGATAGAGAACTGAAAGAATCTCAGGATTTAGTTAGTTTAAGATCCCATATTAAACGCTATCTATCCCTCCAATATCCTCGCCTATGGAAAATGATTAAAAGTTTATCCCGTTGGCGAAAGTGACCTGAGAAAAAATCCCTACTTTCCAATCAGAGAGAGTAGGGAATAATCAAAAAAACTAACTGGGAACTTAGCCTAATAACTGGGTAGCACGCGCAGTTAAAGCATTGGCAGTCAAACCATTATAGGCCATAATTTCCCCGGCACTGGCGGTGGTTTCTCCCCGTTTCCAAGCGAAGACATCCCGACGCGCATTACTGCGTAACATAATCGGTTCTAACATGGCGCTTGTACCACCGGTTACTCCGATTAAAGCATCACCGGCAAAGAGACTGTCAAAACCAGCATCATCGAGGAAATTATTATCAGCTACCGAGCTAGTTTCACTCATCACATCGCTAGGACGGTAGAGACGACGAGGATTAATTACCGAGACGATTTTTACACCGATTCCCGCTGCTTCTAACTGTTGTGCAGACTCAAAGACGGGTAATAAAGTCATATCGCCAATGACGGCAAAAACAACTTTTTTACTGCCTTCCGATTCGTGGAGAATTACGCCGCCTTTTTCTAAAGCTTGACGGGTTTGCTCAAAAGTGGTTCGCACCGGTAAAGGCGATTTACTAGCGGTGATTGTAATGCCTTTATTGATAGTTCCTAACGCCCATTCATAACAGACTTGAATACTGTTAGCATCGCAGGGAAAGAGCGGGAAAATATTACCATTTCGCATCATAGCGGCGAAATAATTTTCAATCTCTGGGCGTTGGTGTGTCCAACCATTACGCCCTTGCTCCAAGGCTCCGGCGGTGAATAAAGTAATAGTAGAAGGGGTGGGACGACGTAACTCGGCCATCGCTTGGGTTACAGTCTGCCAAATCGGTAAACCATTGATAGCAAAAGACTCGTAGGAACACCATAAAGTCCGCCCTCCCAAGAGAGATAAACCGACGGCTAATCCAGCACAGGCATCTTCGCTTAAAGGCTCATAAACTTGACCGTTAGGTGCTTGGAAATAGGTATCATCGCTGGTGGGGTGAATAATCTTTAAACCGACGTTAATATTATTAATTCCCGAAGCGGCATTACCATCAGCATTAGTGACGACAAAATTATGGTCAGCTTTACCCACAGCTACCACTAATTCCCCCATGGCAGTGGTGGCTACTTTTTTATCGCCACCGACGCTAGATTCGGTCATCGGTAAGGTTCCTAAATCTGGCAGCGGGAAGACTTTTTCCGTCACCACTGTTTCCACTGCCGGACCGCCTCCAGAGCGCTCGAAATTAGTACGAACAATTGCCCAAGCTTCAGGGGGTAAAGCGCGTTCTTGTAAGGCAGTAACGATATAATCTTTTTCTAAAGAATCTCCTGGATAAAGATTATGGGAAGCCGCTCCCCGTTTGTGAACTCCCGCCCCTTTAAGTTGTTTAATAATGATCACCGTTAGTTGGCCTCCTAAAGCTAATTGGGCGGCTTTATCCGTGGCCATTAACACCGCTTTCATGAACTCCAGACGCTGGTTAAAAGAGAATTTGGTGCTATCTACATATTCCCCATTTTGATTAGCATCATCGAAGTCTTTGGCATTAATTAAAATCACTTCCTCAAAACCATTACCGCGCCAATAGGCTTCCATTTCGGCGTTAGTTTTCAGGGACACCATGCTATGGTGTTCTTGGGAATAGCCATTCCAAACTAAAATCGGCAGAAAATTGGTAATTTCAGGGTAAGCAGTGTGAAAATGACCAAAACTACTCATAATGTACGGTTCTCCTAAACCACCATCCCCGATAGTCACAGGGAAAAGGGTATTAGGGTGTAATTTGGCCGCCGCCATGGCGAAATGTTGTCCTTGGCCCAAAGGACCGGCCGGCCCGAGCAGTCCGGGGATTTGTCCAGAAAGATGCCCTAAAAGTCCGTGTTTTTCCCGAAAACGTTCTCCCAATTCCCTGACGTTGCTGATGCCCATGGCTTCGAGAGAGCGATCGAGAAAGACGTTACTATAAAAACCGGGGGCATGATGGCCCACTTCGGTGAAAATATTTTTCTGGCCTAACATCATCAAAGAGGCAATCACGTCGGCAGCGCTGGCAAAACCGCCGGGGTGTCCCGATTCTTTGGTAGCGGTGATTTGTAGGGTGAGGTAACGCAAAGCATCGGCGGCTAGGAGGGTTTGATAGATAGCATTCGGGTCATTAGCGGCAATAATAGCGGTCTTTCCCTCAGCGATAGCGGCTTTTCCTGCATATTTATCAAATTCGGGTAAGGAAGCCCCAAAATATTTTATCCCTTGACAAAAATCGGGAATTGTGCTAGTAGCTGTCATGAAATTAATATACCCCTTTACATACAGGCAATCGTTAAAACTATCTTACCTAAAATGTCGGATGAATGCCCCCGCTACATTTTTCGACAAGATACTCAACAAAATTAGCGGGGGATGAAATCCGACCAGAATATCAACCGCGGAGCATCGATTTAATTCCACCATCTGTGGGTAAACTGTGTTATACCTAATTTAGCCAATGGTCGTGGATTGTTAGATGCTAGTCGTAGAAGCAAAGCTAAAAAACGGAACACCAGAGCAATATCACCGGCTCGATGAAGCTATCAGAACTTCTCAGTTTGTGCGTAATTCTTGTGTTCGTTATTGGATAGAAAATAAAGGAACAACCCGCAATGACCTCCAAAAGCTTTGTGCGGTACTAGCTAACAATAAAGAGACACCTTGGGTTGATAAATTAAACTCACAAGCTCGTCAATCGGCTGCTGATAGAGCCTGGCAATCAATTAATAGGTTTTATCAGAATTGTCAGGCTAAGATACCGGGAAAAAAGGGTTTTCCTCGGTTCAAAAAGCATAGTCGTTCCGTTGAGTATAAACTAACGGGATATAAACTATCTGATGATAGACGTAAAATCAGATTTACTGATGGTTTTAAAGCAGGAGAATTTGATTTATGGTGTAGTCAAAAGACATTAGTTTATTATTCAGAACAACAGATTAAAAGGGTAAGAGTTGTTAGACGTGCTGACGGTTATTATTGCCAGTTTTTGATTGACGTAGAACGGCAAGAATACCATAAACCAACGGGACAAATAACAGGAATTGACTTAGGGTTAAAAGAGTTTTATACCGATGCTCAAGGCAATACTGTAGAGAATCCACGTTATTTAAGCAAGTCAGAAAAACGATTTCAAAAAGCACAAAGACGATTATCCAAAAAGTTTCTTCAAGGAAAGAAACAGTCTAAAAACTATCACAAGCAACGGGTAAAAGTAGCTAAACTTCATCTTAAAGTATCAAGACAACGTAAAGACAAAGCAATTAAAGACGCTTTGGCGTTAATCCAGTCTAATGATCTGGTAGTTTATGAAGCTTTAAAGGTAAGAAACTTAGTCAAAAACCGTAAGCTTGCCAAGTCGATTTCTGATGCTTCTTGGTATCAATTCACCGAATGTTTGAATTATTTTGCTAAGATTTATCGGATTGTTTGTGTTGCTGTTCCTCCCCATTTCACTTCTCAAGATTGTTCAGTTTGTGGGACGAGAGTTCAAAAAACATTAAGCACTAGAACTCATCAATGTCCTAACTGTAAAACAGTCTTAGATAGGG
>NZ_JADBRW010000044.1:0-9945 GCF_020247025.1 Microcystis sp. M109S1 | reverse complement strand
GCTGAATCCTGCCTCTACTAGCAAAGCTAATTTTGGTCTTACAGCTTCATGTCTAGTCCGACTACACCTACAAGGCAAGCACTCTTAGGGACTACTCCCCAAGCGTAAATTCGGGTATGCCCTACCCTATTTAATTTTTTTTATCTCCCACCTATGCCGTACTTTTTTTGATTAGAGCAGTGAGGTATTGGGGCAACCCGAAATGGGTTGGTGACACTAGCTTTTGTCCAACGGTCAGTTCGCGTGTCACGACTACACATCTGATTTTCCGCTTACCAATCAGTTTAACACAAAGCCGTCCTAAAAGGGCGAGGCTTTAAACCCAATTTTTCGGTAAAGATAAAAAAAGCTAAACTGCAAGTATAGTCATGGTTTCGGCCTTGGCTTCCCCTCTCGGCATCCACAGGAAACTATGGTAGGCTTGATTATGCTGACGAAATCAGGGAAAGGGCAATGGCTAGGGAGAAGATGTAAGATTTGTCCAAATCGGATTACCATAGATAAACTCTTGGATAAGAATCCTCGACTGACGGGTAGAATGATAGATAGCAATCATTAATAGAGCTTATGAACGAAAATGCTACACCGACTCAGCGCACGGCCGAGAAAGTTGAAATCGCTATTCACCTTGACTCGGAAGTTTTAGAACAGATTAAACACCTGACTAACGATCCTAGTCGCATTATCGAAACAGCGATTAAACAGTGGCTAAGAGGGGAAAGGGAACCGGATGAGGACTTAACCCGCCATCTTCGACGCAATCCTCCCGTACCCCCCAAAGGGGAATGGAATGACTAAGATTTTTCAGTCTCTAATAGGTTATTTCCCGACGGAGAGACTGAAATATTTTCTTAGATCAACCATTGATAGTAATTGAGATTTTTTCCCCAACTAAGCTAGTCAATAGTAGTATTGCCTGTAACAGCAACGCAACGGTTTAAGCTATTTACCTACTGCTCTGGTTTGCAGTAGGCTTAGTTATCGTGTAACCCATAGGTGTATAGATTATTATGCCGTTGAATAAACAGGCTATCTTAGATGACATTTTTCGCAAAGCACCACCGTTGAACTCTGAGGACGACTGTGCTGAGAATGTTGTTATTCCTTTCATAATGAGGCTTGGTTACGACAGGAACCAGATACGTCGAAAAGTCTCAATCACTGGAACTTCAGGACATAGATTTAGAAAGCAAGCTGATATCGTTGTTTATATTGGGGAACGTCCGGCTCTTGTGGTTGAAACCAAGCGTATTCAGCATCGATTGAGCGAGGAGGATGTTAACCAAGCGCTTTCCTATGCTCAACTTCTTGAACCATCTACACCAATTGCAGTTCTGACTAATGGACGTGATTGGGAGATTTATTATTTGGATAGAGACGATATTGGCGGATTAGAATCCGTTCCTGAACCGCAAGAGCTTGAAAGCACAATACTTACTGTCTCTAGCAATGTAGTTCAATTGGAAAAGCGACAAGCTGCTGAGCGACTTTTAGTAACTATTGAAAATAAAGGTGACTTAGAAATAGCATTTAGGGAATGTCGAAAAGAGTTAGCTAAAGAAGGACTCATTGCCGAGTCTGCATTTGATGAGCTAACTAAAATTCTCACTTGTAAGTTTAACGAAGAGAAAAGAGATGCTGAAGGCCTTGCACCCAATCGCTTTACATCTTCCTGGCTTCTTGGCAGTGGACCTCTAGCTGCTTTACAGCAAATGTTTACTGACGCAAAACAGACTTTTAATGTATTCCCTACGGGAACTCAAATTCAAATTAGAAGCAACGAAACTGTTGAAAAAATTGTTCGTGAATTAGAGCCTTTTGGTCTTTATGGTTTTAAGACACCACTTGGCTTGGCTGGAGCAGGAGGAGATGTAGTTGGTTCTGTTTATGAAGCCTTTCTTACTGGAACACTCCGAGGGGACTTAGGACAGTATTTAACCCCAAGACAATTAGTTGAGTTCATGGTTGAGATAGCTGATATAAAAATTGGAGAAAAAGTCCTTGATTTATCATGCGGAAGTGGTGGCTTTCTTATTAGAGCGTTTATTAATGTCCGCAAAAAAATTCGATTTCTTGATTCTAGCCAAGATGAAAAAGATCATTTAGTTAGTAATCTTGTCACGAATAATCTATGGGGAATTGAGATAAATCCTCGGTTAGCCACTTTATGTCGAATAAATATGATTTTACATGGTGATGGCTATGAACATATTTATACAGGAGATTCAATTAGAGAAGATGTTTTTGGGAATACAGATGGACGCAGAACTGATTTTTTAAATATTGAGCAAAATAACGCAGCAATGTTTGATGTAATTCTCATTAATCCCCCGTTCAATATACCCTATGAAGATTCTGCTACTTTAAACCGGTATTATCTAGGACGAGGTAAAGCTGCTCAAGGTTCAGACTATTTGGTTCTTGAGAGAGCAATTCGACTATTAAAGCCTGAAACTGGACGTTTGCTAGTTATTTTGCCCCATGGTGTTGCCAGCGGAGTTTCCGAGACTGAAGTTCGCAACTTTGTGAAATCTCGTACACATATTCATGGTTGTATAAGCTTACCTGTCGGATCATTTAAGCCGTTTGGGGGGTCTAATGCTAGAACCTGTGTTTTGTATCTCAAGAAGACTACTGGAGACAATAAAAAGCGTTTTTTAGCACAAGCAGAACACGTTGGCTATGACATTACCTCAAAATATTATAGAGAAACTGATCTCAATGATTTACCTGTTATCGCGGAAGCCTATCATAGAGTAAAACTAGAACTGCAATGACTATCGAGTTAATTAAACCAGACCCTTTAATATTAACAATCACTGAAGAATCAGCCCGTAGTATCGATACAGTTGATGCTGGTGCAGCTTATACACAATATTTGCATGAGCAAATAGGTGAGTTTGAACAGCAGCCTTTAGGAAACTTTGTAGATGTTGTATCAAGAAGCGTTAATCCACGCTCTAGTAGATATGCTGGTCAAATATTTGAATATATAGATTTACGAGAAGTAGATGATATTTATGGCTATATATTAACTCTTAAACTTAATCAAGGAAATGAGATTGGAAGTACAAAACATCGCTTTCAAAAGAATGACATTCTCTTCGCCAAGATCATGCCCAGCTTGGCCAACAAAAAGATTGCGCTAGTAACTCAAGATGTAACTAACGCAGTAGCTTCAACTGAATTTATTGTTTTGCGAAAAAAATCACAAGCCGAGATTAATCTTTATTACCTTTTTCGGGCTTTACGTTCTGATCATTTTACCCGACAAGCGACAGCAAACGTTACTGGTGCAACAGGGCGACAGAGAATTAGCCCGTCTAGATTACTAGAATTACAAATAATTGTTCCCCCAGAAGAGATTCAAACACAAATTGGAGATGCTGTCGAACAAGAGTTTACGCTAAGGACATTGGCGGCAGAACAATCAAAGAAAGCTGATGACTTAGCTCAGCTTGTACTTGGTAATCTAACTCTTAGAACCGACAGCTAGAAAGCGCGGAAGGTAGGTTGGGTTGACGACTGTTACCCAACACCCCATCCAATAACCAGGCAAAATCATTTATAATTATTTGATAATAGGACATTGGTTGGGTTTCGTGCTAAATTCGTTGAGTATAGGCTAGATATCAGGACAAGCAAAAGGGGGAATAGATAATCAGTTTTTAATAAACGGATTTAGCATCATTTTGCTTGGGTACTTACAGGAGGAACAAAACTGATGCAGATAGAAATTCAAGGAGCCGATGCTATCAAAGTTGCTCAGGATATCCTAGAGATGGAAGGGGTGCAAGGCAGCTACGAAGTTATCTCTGAAGTGGAGAGAGAGGGAACCCTTGCCACCATCGCCACCATCATCGGCATTATTAGCGGAACAATCGCCATCGCCGAGAAATTGTACCAATTAAAGCGAAAAATTGACTCTCCTGAAACCCCGAAGATCGAACGGGTGTTGATTGTGAGCAAAAACGGCGATCGCCTGCTGCTCAAAGATGCTACCCTAGAGCAACTACAAAAACTCTTGGAACAAGAAAAATGAAGATACTGCATATTGATCTTCAGGAGAGCGGTAGCAATAGCGTTGAGTTCCGATTTTTCTGGGATAACCCTAACCAAACCCGTACCTACACAAGATTCCTGAGTGAAATAGACAACCTAAGTGAAAAGGCTGACACCGATTACTATACCCGTTTACCGAAAGATCACGCCACAACAGGACAAGGTTTATACCGATGGTTAGATGGTACGGAGCGCATCCTCCAGAGCGAATTAGATAGCCACCGGGGAGAGAAAATAGTTCTGGCTATCAGCACCAGCAAAGGATTAGTCCATCTACCCTGGGAATTATTACACGATGGTCAGGGTTTTCTGGTGTCTAAGCTTCCCGCTATTGTTCCTATGCGGTGGATGAAAACCGGTAATGAAAGGCTGTTAACTGTGGACAACAACCCGCAGGATCGAGCCTTAAATGTGGTTTTCATGGCAAGTTCTGCTAAGGGTGTCGAGCCTATACTAGACTTTGAGGCAGAAGAAGGGAAGATCCTGAAGGCGACTAGAGGAAAACCCCTATCTTTAACCGTTGAAGAGAGCGGCTGTATTAAGGAATTGGGCGAATTGATAGCCAGTCAAGATAGGGAATATTTCGATGTTATCCACTTGAGCGGACACGCCACCATCAAGGATCAGAAACCCTATTTTATTACTGAGACGGAATACGGAGATAGGCAAGATACCAGCGCCGAAGATATTGCCAGAGAATTACAGTTTAATTTACCTAAGCTTTTGTTTTTATCAGGGTGTCGGACAGGCTACTCCGATGGTGATGGGAGCCTTTCGATGGCCGAGAAGTTATTAAAAAATGGGGCTAAAACCGTTTTGGGGTGGGGTCAACCCGTCAGGGATCAGGAAGCTGCTGACACGGCGGCCATCCTCTACGAAAAGCTTTCTCAAGGCTTTACTTTAAGCGAGTCGTTAGCTTTTGCCTATCAGAAATTATTAGGAAATCAGGCGAGGGATTGGCATTGTTTACGCCTCTATGTGAGGGGAAGTATCCCAGAAGCTTTGGTAAGGAGAGGACAGAAAAAACCTTTACCTCCCGTATCCTTTGTTGACAAATTTGTGGACCCAGAAACGAAATATTTGCGGGTAGCCACACGGGAAACTTTTATCGGTCGCCGCCGTGATCTTCAGTATTGCTTGCAAGTGCTGAAAAAACCTTTTGATAATCCTAAAGCAATTCGTAAGGCTGGCGTTTTCCTGCAAGGTTTTGGTGGTAACGGGAAAAGTACCCTCGCCGCTCGGTTGTGCGATCGCCTGCCAGACTATACTAAGCTTGTCTGGTGGCGACAAATTGATCAAACTAGCTTAGTTAATACCCTAGCTAAAAAATTAGACCGTTCACAACGTCAAATCCTTCTGGATTCTAATGAGGAGCTAGACTATCGCTTAAGGGATGTTTTTGGTCAGTTAAACCAACCTTTTCTACTTATTCTTGATGATTTCGAGTGGAACTTAGAATGCCCTTCATCCAGCGATGACTATATCCTTAAAGCAGGGGTAGCTCCCCTATTACAAGCTCTAGTTTGGGCGATACAGGAAACTAATTACTATCATCGCCTGATTATTACCTCGCGCTATACCTTCAATTCCCCTCTATTAGAGGAATTTTATCATCTCAAGTCTTTGCCCTCTTTCAAATACAAAGAGTCCGATTTAGAAAAGAAACTGCGGCGGTTAGAGCATTTTAGTTCGGGTAAGATTGATAAAAACTATATAGAAAGAGCTTTAACCCTTGCTGATGGCAACCCCCGTCTCTTGGAATGGCTCAATAATGAGGTTTTAAGTGCAGGGAATATAGATACAAAGTTGCGGTCATTTGAGAATGAAACTGATGTTACTTGGCGCGATAAGATAGTCTGGCGGTTAGAAGAAAAACCTCAACTTTTGACGGATGAAGCTCTTGAAAAAGTGGTCAGTAATTGCCTAATCTATGAAATTCCTGTCCCTTTGGTTGCTTTAGAAGCGGTTTGTCAATCTGTTCCTAACTATCAGAAAAAAATAAAACAGGGACAGGATAAAGGCTTGATCGAGGTAATCCACAATGAAGATAGAGAAACCCTCTACCGCGCCTCCCACATCAAACATATTAACCCCCATATCGAGCTTCCTAAAGATGCAAGTAAGCTTTCTGATTTAGCGGGAACAGCAGCCAAGGCTTTAACCGAACTTTGGGGGAATAAAGAGAACAGAAATGAGGAAAGATGGGCAGAGATTTTCCGTCTAGCTTTTGCAGAGACAGAAAACCCCGATCGCTTCCGAGAACAATTCGATAAGATGATCTCAGTGCAATACAACAGAGATGCTGATCGCGCCTACGAAAAAGAACTGAGAAAATCAAGGGAATATCTTACAGAAAACCAAGGGCAAATCTATCAAAAATTAGAGGAGTACCTAGAGCAACAGGATTGGAAAAAAGCCGACTACGAAACTGCTTTCATTATGTACCAGTGGATGGTCATAGAAAATTATGAAGGCTTCGATGATCTTTTTAAAAAGGTATCCCTAGACGTGATCGATGAGATTGACCGTCTCTGGATGGACTACAGCGAAGAGAAATTTGGCATCAAGGGACAGGCGAAAATTTACCGTGACCTTGTTGGTGGGACAGGAGAATATAACGATGAAATATGGGATCGTTTTGGCGATCTCGTAGGTTGGAAACAAGGAGAACGATGGTTTAATTTGGGCAATATGGAAGTAGCATATCGTACTCCAGAAACCCATGATTATCACCTTCCCAAACTAATGTACATCAGAGTGGGTTTGTGGTGGGTGAGTAAGGTGCAGGAAGAGGATGGATGGAGGTGGGGGTATATGTGGGATGGGTGGTGGTGGGAGGGGTTGGTATCTCTTCTCCCGCGTCAAGACTTAAAGGACTGTAGCATATAAGGTTACAAGATTTTGTGAACAATTATTAACGAGTAATTTTCCACGAAGCCATGCGGGTTCTGGGTTTTCGATACCTGTCACCGAGGGGTCAGCCACTCGCCCGATGTTTTTGTAGTATGGTTCCTACTAGAAAGTTATGGGTGAGAAAATCTTTGTGTTCTTTGTGCCTTTGTGGTTCTTTCTTGCGCTTTTTGGTAATCTTCACTGCTGCCAGTAATTTACTCCCCCAATGGTCTTGCATTATCGTTAGTCCTGTGGATTTTCAATGTTTCGGGCAGCATGAAGTACCGCAATAACATCGATTTGCTCAGGCTTGATATAATAAATTATGCGATAAGAACCCTCGATAACTTCTCGGATCTGCTCAGTTTCAAACTCCGGAACAAGACGACCCGAAAAGGGAAAATTAGCGATCTGTTCTGAGCGTCTAGTCAATCTTTCCACCAGTCTTTGAGCATATTGAGGGGAGTTTTGTGATATGTAGTTGTAGATGGATGATAAATGATTAACTGCGGTTTCTGTCCAGAAAACTTTCATGGCTCTAGCTTGAACTTAGTGCGTACCTCTGCAACAGAAATAACCTTTTCCGCCTCACTATCGGCTAATCCTGCTTCAATTGCCTGTCTCACATAAATCTCATACATCAAATCATCCCATGTAGAATTATCCGGCAATTTATCGATTAAATTTCTGGCTTTTTGTTTAATGTTTTTTATTTCCATGATGGTTTCCAAAATGACTCCTGACAGTTTACATTATAGCAAGATAGGCTCCTAGAGATGGTGTATTCTAAAACCACCGCTAACGCTCAGAATATCCAAAAAGGCTTTTCCCTCTCGATGTCCTCAACGAAACCTCAACCCGTGATTGGTGTTAGTTGGTGGATAAATGCTGTATATTTACTCTCGTCGCCGCTTAATTCACACGCAGCGGCGCAGAAACTTGCTCAACATTCATTGCTGTATGTAACAATATAGGAGGAGTTTATCTCAGGAGTTCCACGGTGATTAAAGAGTTAGACCGTATTACTGTTAATCCACAAATATGTCTTGGACAGCCAACGATTCGAGGAATGCGTATCACTGTAGGATTTGTTCTGAAACTGTTGGCTAGTCAGTTATCTATTCAGGAAATCTTAGAGGCTTATCCAGAGTTTGAGGGGGAAGATACTCGTCAGGCTCTTAATTATGCAGCTTGGGCTGTATCCGATTATATCGTTAGCTTCACTTCAGCAGCCGTAACGCACCGCTAACTTTAATGATGGTGGGTTATATAATTTAAAATTTTGAGGTAAATCATGCAACTAAAACTAACAAAAATATTCCAGAAAGTTCCCGAAGGCTATATTGGTTTTGTCGAAGAATTGCCAGGAGCTAATACTCAAGGAGAGACTCTAGAAGAAACTAGAAGCAATTTAGAAGAAGCAATTGAGCTAGTTTTAGAAGCTAATCGTATGTTAGCTGAAGAGCAACTGCAAGGACAAGAAGTGATTCGAGAGTCTGTTACTTTCTGGGCTGCATGAAACGTATAAACTTAATTCGTCATTTAGAAGCTTATGGCTGTGAATTCTTAAGAGAAGGCGGCAATCATACGATTTATGTAAATCGTGTCAATCAGAAATCTTCAGCCATTCCGCGCCATCGTGAAATCAATGAATTCTTGACGCGGAAAATTTGTCGAGATTTACAAATACCAGAACCGTGAGTGCGACTCCTGTTAAGCTGCTGTAGAGTGTAGGCTGCGTGTTTGCGGTTACTAATTTGGATAATAAAATAAGACTAACAATCCGCCGTAACGCACCAATTCTATTACTATTAATTAAACATAATAAATTAAATTTAATTTACCTGTGTATCATCCCATGTATAATTATCCGGCAATTTATCGATTAAATTTCTGGCTTTTTGTTTAATGTTTTTTATTTCCATAATGGTTTCCCAAATGACTCCTGACAGTTTACATTATCAACTATTCATTATTAACTAAAAGGGCGATCGCAAAATTACGCCTTCTTAAAAAAGAGATTAAACACCTGAAGCAAAACCCAAAGGTTGAAACTGAGCATCATTGATAATTTTAACCGTTTCCCCCGACTGCTTAATCACAAACAAACCGCGACGATAGGCATAGACATCTATCCCCTGATCAATTTCAATACCTGCCACTGCCCCATAAACCCGAAACTCTCGAAATTGAGGGAAAGCAACCTTAAATCGCTGTAATCGGCTGACAAAATCATCTACATCATCCCTCGACAGTCGAGATTTACATTCCACAGCCACCAACTCGCTCCCATTAACCGCCACAATATCAATCTCCATTGCCGCCCCAGGACGCTTACTTTTCAAGCGACTCATCGTTTGGGTGACATCAATGCCCCGTTCCTGAAATAAACGCACAACCGCAGGCTCTACCATTTCTTCTATAAAAAGACACAAAGGAGTGGTTAAGCTATTGACCGCTTTGGTCGTTTCTTGTACCTGTTTTTTTAATTCTTCCATCGTGCGATTAGCTTCGGCACTGCGGCGATCAGCTTCGGCACTGCGGTGATCGGCTTCGGCACTGCGGCGATCAGCTTCCTTTTGAAACTCAGCAAATTGGGCCTCAGTTCTTTCAAATAACTTGTAAATATCGGCGATCGTTACAGCGTCTGACATAGGAAGATTCTTCAAGATTGAGAAGTCTAGTCCCATTCTAGCGACTTGGCAGAGAAGAAATGTCCCTAGCTTCTCATCCGTGTTTTTTCAATCAATTATTGACTATCAACTAATCAGCGATCGCAGTTCAAGGGGAAGGGGTCAAAGGTCAAAAGGCGATCGCATTTTTGAATGGATAATGGACAATTGACAATGGTTGACATCCTCGCCGCCGTAAAACGGACGGCGATTCCTCACCACGCCACTTTTTTAGGGTGGTCGCTGAACGGGGTTGACGCTTCACAGGAAGGATACTGCTACTTTAGCGGTAGTCTTATGCCTTCCGACCCGTCCATTT
>NZ_JADBRW010000439.1:0-10586 GCF_020247025.1 Microcystis sp. M109S1 | reverse complement strand
GTGGTCAATTACCTAATTTTCAGGGAAAAAGTCCCTGAATTTTCCCCCCAATCACTCCAAGGGGCGGCACTTTTTGAGGGAAAAAAAGTCTAAAAACCTTGTTGGATAAGGTTTTTAGATTTATTCAGCAAACCCTAATTATTAGCTCTCCTGCAAACGGGACAATAAATCCTGTTTAAAAGGTATAGGAAAGTGGGGTGTAGGGTGTAGGGTGTGGGGAGAAACAATTGATAACTTGAGAGTTAATCACACTATTAAAAACGGATTTGGTATTAAAGTTCGATCGAGCATTACTTTTAACAAATAACTCAAAAAACCGCCAGTTTAAAGAAATAACTAGCGGCTTTTTGCTGGGGAAAATTACCCGTAATGGAATTACAGAGAGGAACCTAAACCAGCGTAAGCTCCGTAGAAGAAAAGACCAACCACGGCGATAACGCCTAGACCAGCGATGGTGGCGACTAACCACAAAGGAATACGACCTTCTGCGAACATGAATAACACCTCCTAATTGCGATGACAATGAATCGGGACTAATTAGTTAAAGAAATAGCTGGAAAATAAAATTCCCAAGACAGCAACTAGGAGTAAACCTAGGTAAAGAGAAGTACGATTTAACTCGACAGCTTGCCGATTCGGATTAGGTGTTCTTTCCATAATTGTTCTCCTAGCGTTGAATAAACTGCATTGCCGCAATCGCACCGATAAAGAAGACAGTGGGAACCGCTAAGGTATGAACTGCCAACCAGCGAACGGTGAAAATGGGGTAAGAAATGGGTTGATTGGGATTACCACTAGCCATTGTTTTTATCCTTAATTAAAGTAAACTACTGATTAAACTGCTCGATTTGATTTTTGGCCTCAAAGCGATCATTAATGATCGGTAATTCTTGACGCTCTTGAGTGTAATACTCATCGGGACGGGGAGTGCCAAAAACATCGTAAGCTAAACCGGTACTCACGAATAACCAACCTGCGACAAACAGCATGGGGATGGTGATGCTATGGATAATCCAGTAACGAATACTGGTAACGATATCGCCAAAAGGACGTTCGCCGGTACTACCTGACATGGACGGTTCTCCTCGGAATGATAGGACTTGAAAAATTCAATCTCTATAATAGAGACTTTCTTGACCCTGAGACAAGTTTTAGGCCGGTTCGCTAGGGGGATTATATTTCAGTAAAACCCCATTTTGTCCCAAGACAAAACCCTTGTCGGAATTGATAAAAACAATTCGATAGAGATTGGAGGGGACACTTTCCACAGCGCGATCTTTTTGCCAAGATTGGCCGCTGTCATGACTGACCAAGAGATTGCCGCTACCACCAGCGACCCAAATTTCTTCGGGGCTGCGGTAGTTGAGGTCCAAAAGTCCCCAACTGGTGGAAAACTCTGGGAATACCTTATCTTCCCATGTATCGAGATCATTGGGGCTAGTAAATTGTAGTTGACCACCCCGGGCCAGGGCCCACAGTTCCCCTTTTTCACCATAACCGACTTTTTGTAAGCGGCGGGAAGAAAGACGATTGTGGGGTTGCCATTCTGTTGACCCCGGTTCCCAAGTGGAATAAAAGTTCCCGCGTGCGGAAACGGCCACGTATTTACCATCATGGGAACGAACAATTGTCCGGGCCACACCCACAGCACCTTCCACTAAAGCTTGCCAAGTTTTGCCCCCGTCTTTGGTGCGGTAGATAGCGCCTAAATCCGTGACCATTTCGGCGGTTTTGTCGTTCAGGGCGATAATTCCGTAGGGGGAACCGGGTAATTTTTCACTTAAGAGAATACGGGACCAGCTGCTGCCCCCGTCTTCGCTATGGAGAAGAATTGAGGGTTTACCGACAATCCAACCCTCTTGGTTGTGGAAACTGACGGCGCTAAAGCTAACTTTTTCGTCGCCAAGGTTGAGGACTTTTTGCTGCCAGTTGTTCCCCCCATCGCTGGTTTCAAAGAGGGTAGATTTGGTTCCCACTAACCAACCGTGCTGCAGGTCGTCGGTAAAGGCGATATCGGCAAAAGTAGAGTCAGTGTCGAGGGTGAGGATTTGCCAAGGACTATTGCTCAGGGATGGCACATTACTACAGCTAAAGCAGAAAAAGGCTACAGCTAGAACTATTACGAATTGTTTCAGTTTTCTCATCAATGGTTCAGAGGTATTGGTCAAGGAATCGGGACGGATTAGGGTTTGTACCCGATGGGTTACAGGCTCATAAGAGCCGTTAGATTTAAAGATAATGAGTGCTTGAGTTAGTTTAAACCATATAAACTAATAAAGAAAACAAATCCTAGCGCTAAAGCCCCGAAAATCAAAATATTTTTTTGTGCGGGAGTGAGACGGTTGACTCCAAAACCATAGCTAAGATTTTCTTGGAATCCCGAAGGAGCATCTTTAGCTCCGATGTTGATAAATTGGGAACGACGCACACCACACACGGGACAGCGCCACGTTTCTGGCAATTCCTCGAAGGGGGTTCCAGCGGGAGTGTTGGTTTTACTATCTCCCTTGCTGGGGTCGTAAACGTAGCCGCAGGAGCGACATTCGTAGTTGGCAGGGGCCTGGTCGGCTAGGGTTAGTTCTGGTGGGCGATCGCTCATGACTAAGATTAAAGGAATTTTCAACACTCTGTTACAAATTATCCTTGAAAATTGACCCCTCTCACGGGCAAGCCCTGACAGAATACCAAGTTTTCAAGTCTTAAAAGGATTAGCGAGGCAGCATATCGGCTTTAAAAAAAGTAAGATTAATCTATTAGGGCTTAAATGTCTATTAAAACTTTATTAAGTTGATATTTAGGCTATTTACCCTGATTTTGGTACTCAAATTTATTCCGAGAAATTGAGAAATTTCAGGCAGGGAAGAAATTAGGGGTCTGATACCAAATCCTGTTTAAAATATAGGAGATTGGGGAGCGCCAGAGCTGCGGAGCAGGGGTAAACAATCCATAACTGGGTTTTTAAAGTTGGATTGGGAGTTAATCATGCTATTAAAAGCGGATTTGGTATCATATTGAATAAATTTAATCACTTTTAGCGATCGCTTTTATATTTTGGCATAAATGGGCTGCTCCCTCTCTGTTCCCCAAAACGAAAACTTCGCACCTCACTATTAAGATAACTGCTATCAACCTTATATTATAGGTATATAATCAACCTTAACTATCCCTTAAAAAGAGAGTAAAAATTGTGTTCAACCAGCTTGATTGGAATCCTGCCTACTCAATTGAAACCTTAGAACCAAATACGGTATTTTTTCTATCTGAGCGAGAATCAATCTGTTTCCAAGAGCCGCTTTATTATCGTTTAGTAAGATTAATTGATGGTCAACGTAATCTTGATGAAATTATTGATATTCTTCAGTTAGAATTTTTACAAAATCAAGAAATCAATCCCAATAATCCTAATTTGTTTGCAGTGATTATTAATTATAGTCTGGCAATTCAAAAAGCGATTTTTCAGTTATATAAACGAGGTTTTTTGTTAGAAAAAAAAGAATTATTGCCGTCTAATTTAGCAATTTTATGCCATCATCTTCAGGTTTCTCTATCCCAAGCTTTTGAACGATTACAATCTCTGAAGGTTACGGTTAAAAGCCTAGGCTCAATTCCCCAGCAAGATTTGATCAATATTTTGAATTCCTTGCAAGTTCAAGTCGCAGATGAAGGGGATTTAACCATTATTTTAACCGATAATTATCTTCATCCTGATTTAGATAGTATTAATCAACAAGCTTTAGTCTCGCAAAAGCCTTGGTTATTAGTTAATCCCCTGGGAAACCTAGCCTGGATTGGTCCCTTATTTTATCCCGATAAAACTGGTTGTTGGCATTGTTTGGCTCAACGATTACGAGATAATCGTCCCGTGGAGGAATTTATCATTAGACAGAGAGAAAATAAGATTTCTTTAATTTCTCCTTTAGGGTTTTCTTCAGCGACAATGCAGACAGCTTTAAATATGACGGCTATGGAGGTTTTTAAATGGATTATTCAAGGTAAAAATCAACGTTTAGAAGGAATACTAATGACTTATGATACTTTAAATTTACAATTTCAAGAGCATATTTTAGTTAAACGTCCGAACTGTCCTAGTTGTGGATATTCTCTGAATAAAACACCTTTACCTGTGGTTTTGGGACATCGAAAAAAGGCTTTTACCAGTGATGGGGGACATCGTTTTTGTTCTCCTGAAGAAACCTTAAGAACCTATCAACATCTTATCAGTCCTATTACGGGAATTGTGCGAGAATTAAATAAGATACAAGGGAATGCTTTAGTTCATACTTATGTAGCGAAACATCATTTTCGTAGCGTCTTTGATGATTTAGCCAGTTTACGGCAAAATATTGGAGGTAGAAGTGCGGGAAAAGGCCGTACAGATAGTCAAGCAAAAGCAAGTGGATTTTGTGAAGCTATTGAGCGGTATTCGGGAGTTTTTCAAGGGAATGAAATCAGAGAAAAAGCGAGTTATCAAGAGTTAGGAGATAAAGCTATTCATCCTAACAAATGTATGAGTTTTAGTGAAAAACAATATCAACATCGAGAAGAATGGAATGCGAATAATCAAGGATGGTTTCAAAAAGTCCCTGAACCTTTTGATGAAACTAGAATCATTGATTGGACTCCTGTATGGTCTTTAACTGCTCAAGATTTTAAGTATTTACCGACGGGATATTGTTACTATGTTTATTCTCAATCTGAACCCTTAGATTGTTGGGCAGATTCTAATGGCTGCGCCGCAGGAAATACGATAGAAGAAGCGATTTTACAAGGATTTATGGAGTTAGTGGAACGAGATTGTGTGGCTTTATGGTGGTATAACCAATTAGTTAAACCTTCCGTTAATTTAGAGAGCTTTAATGAGCCATATTTTGAGCAATTAAAGCAATATTATGAGGGGTTAAATCGGGAGCTATGGGTGTTAGATATTACTAGCGATTTGAATATCCCTTGTTTTGCTGCTATTAGTCCGAGAAAGGAGCGGGAAGTGGAGGATATTTTATTAGGATATGGGGCGCATTTTGATCCGAAAATTGCCATTAGTCGAGCGTTAACTGAGGTTAATCAAATCTTACCGAATGTGTTATCTTTTAAGGAAGATGGGACAACAATTTATAATCCTTCTGCGGATCCTTTGGCGGTTAAATGGTGGCAAACGGCAAGGTTAAGCAATCAATCTTATTTAGTTCCCGATAGTAAAATAATACCGAAAAAAAGCAGTGATTATTTACAATTAGCTAGTGATGACTTATTAGAGGATGTTAAATTGTGTCAGCGAATTGTTGAGTCAAAGGGGATGGAAATGTTAGTATTAGATCAGACTCGTCCTGATATTGGTTTAAGAGTAGCTAAAGTCATTGTCCCCGGAATGCGTCATATGTGGAAGCGTTTAGGGGCAGGAAGATTGTATGATGTTCCTGTTAGCATGGGATGGTTAAAAGAAGCTTTGACGGAAGATGAATTGAATCCTTTTCCCATGTGGATGTAACGCTTTTAAATAGGGGAGCTTATCACTGATCAGTAAAAGGTGCGTCACCGAAGTAACACACCTTAAATAGTGTTGGGTTCCGTACCTCAATCTAGCCGATAAGAGAGGCGATCGCACTTAGAAAGTGTACTTGATTTCAATAACACTCATGACACCTTCAACAATGGTTTGCCACTGTCCAGTAAATTCTGCACCATAAGATGCTGCAATTTGCGGACCTAATTTTTGTGCTTCATCGTTGCTCCAGAGAGGTCCAGCTAAAACATTAGTTTTAAATTCATGAGTTCCAGTATTTTCCACCTGTAGTTCTACTTCTACTACACTCATTGCACTTTCAACTACGGTTGTCCACTGACCAGTAAAGTTTCCTTGATGAGCAGCTGCAATTCTCGGACCTACTTGTTGTGCTTCATCGTTACTCCAGAGGGGGCCAGCAGGGATATTAACTTTGTAACTTGCCATAATAGATAATGTCCTTTGAGACTTTTGTTGATTTTGTATCCTCAAGACGATATCAAAAATCCTTTTCTGAATTTTTTGAGTTAGCCATAATGCCTTAAGCAAAATGTCTTGTCTTTTGGGTTAAAAGTGATTGGTTCAATCACCTTTGATACCAGAATAAGTTTTATTTGGGGTAATGGCAATCCCTAAAGTTAATACTTTTCTAATAGGTTTTTTTGAGCAGAATATTAGATTTATATTAGATTTATATTAGATTTATATTAGATTTATATTAGATTTATATTAGATTCAAAGGGTCACTTTATGGTATGATGGTAATCTCTCGTAAGTAGAACAAATGAATTAATCAATCAAATTACAGAGATTGAGTCAAAGGGGATGGAAATGTTAGTATTAGACCAAACTCGTCCTGATATTGGTTTAAGAGTAGCTAAAGTCATTGTCCCCGGAATGCGTCATATGTGGAAGCGTTTAGGGACAGGAAGATTGTATGATGTTCCTGTTAGCATGGGATGGTTAAAAGAAGCTTTAACGGAAGATGAATTAAATCCTTTTCCCATGTGGATGTAACCCTTGTTCATGGTCAATTGTTGATGATTTTAAGTTACTTGGTGAAGATTTCGAGTTTAACTTTCATTCCCGTTTTATCTAAAAGACTGAGTAATTTATCAACAGTAAAACGGCTAATTTCTCCATTCATTAAATCACTAATTTTCGGTTTTGTTTCCTCGAAAAAAGTGGCGGCTTCTTGCTGTGTCCATCTTTTTTCTTGGATAAAAGACCGCAAGGTTAACATCAAATCGGCTCTAATTTTTAAGTTAGTTGCTTCTTCACTGTTAAATCCTAAATCTTCAAAGATGTTATCGCTACCAAAAGTGATCTCAATAGGGTTAGATTGTGTCATGGTTATCCCTCCTGTAATTGTTGTCTAAATTGAATCATTTGTTGATAACATTGTTGTCCAAATTCAATTTCTTTTTTCGAGGTTTTCTGTGTTTTTTTACCAAAAGCATGAAGGACATAAATCGCTTCTTTAAACCTTGCTACATAAAAGATTCTGTAGGTTTCTCCTGTCCAAATTCTAATTTCTTCTGTTCCTTGACCAATAATGGGAATGGGTTTAAAATCATTGGGTTTCTCTCCTTGTTGAATAGCTCTCAGTTGAAAACCTGCTTTACGCTTTGCGTCTTCAGGAAAATCTCTAATATCTTCCCTTGACGTCCCAATCCAGTAAATGGGTTTATCTCCCATGTTGGGATTAATGCTTAAGGTTGATACCTAATTTAGTATAATATGATCATCAGTTTGTCAATTGTTCGTTAGTTGACAAACTGATGATCATTTTAGTTTAACTGAATCTAAGTAAAGTGTATCAGGGCAAACATCTTGTTCATGAGGCCATAAGCAAAGTTATTCTGGACTTAAACGTACCTGTAGGGGCAAACCCCCTGTGGTTGACCCCGTGTTGCCCCTGTAGCGCACTAAGCAATACAAGCGCGTAAATCATTAAGAGTAATCATCAACGTCATCGGTTCAAGAGGAGACACATCAAAACCTAAAGCCAAATAAAAATTCTTAGCTTCTTCTGAAATAGCATGAACAATAATTCCCCGAATACCAATGGTATCAGCCGCTTTAACAACCCGTAGCGCACCATCACGAAATAAACCGCATCCTAAACCTTGACCTTGGTAAGAAGTATCTACGGGAGCATCTCACCTTTGTAACTCCTAAATTAAGTTTTATGTCAAGCTATTTTGAAAGCCTTGCCAAAAGTCAGTTTTAGCGACAAGCATAATTACTCACTTGCATAAATGAGATGCTCCCGTATCTACTGCCAATCGTGCCAAAATTACCACTGGAATTGGGTTAGGCATATTCCGCCGAAATTTACCATTAGCTGATTGTATACTAATCGCCCCGGAAGCAAGGGCGTAATACCCAACTACCCTATTGTCAACGCAGGTAACAAAAGTTCTAGTTGCACCACTGGCTTGATTAGCATAAGCTCGACGCTTCAACCAATCATCAAGAGAAGTAATTCCGCAGGAAAAATCAGTGATTGAGTGATAAGCTAAACGGCTTTTACTTCGGATCACCGATATAGACTCCAAAAGGGTTATAGCTATTGGATCATGCAGGTTAAGCGCCGTTTAGCTTAACTAGCCAGAGGTTCAGGTGGTGTCAAATTCATTCCTTCTCCCAAGGTGCGAGCGTCTGCATGGTTTTGCGTAAACGTTCATTAGGTTGAGGTGGTGCATCTAGAAGTGCGATAAATTCTGCATAAGCCTCTGGACTAGCCAAAAAAATAGTACGTTCGAGCAAAGTTTCCTCCGCAGCATTCCGCGCGGCTTCCAAAATAAAATCAGTTCTATTCTTACCTTGCACTTTGGCTGCCATATCGATCAAATTGCGTTCTTCTGGCTTAATTCGCAAATTTAGGGTATTACGCGGAGTCTTACTTTTTGTTTTACTACTCATAAGATGGGTGTGTAATTCCAAACTTAATTATTTTAACATAATGTAGTGACAACGACATTACACTATGTACGATACGATACCAGGATTTTTCAGAGAGATGAGCATCATTTGATGAAAGTCTAGGCTTCAAACCTTTCCATTATAACTGATAGGTAAAAGCTGCATCACCGCAGTAACACACCTTAAATAGTCTTGGGTTTCGTTGTTTCAAACTAATCGAGAAGAAGGGGCGTGCTGCTATGCAGTGCCGTAGGCATCGCACTATTATTGAGGAATTAATTTAATTAAACTTCTTAAGGTCGCATTAACGGATTCCGAATTAGGAAAATATTTTTTAACATCAGGATCAAGAATAATTACATCATTTTGCGCTGGAAAATGTTCAACCGTTTTTGTTCCATCTTCATGATGAATAGTAACGCTATGACCTTCCCGATACTGTTGGTAATATTTTCCGCGAACAGGATTTTTAAGTTGACTTAAATCATATTCTTCTCGCAAGTCATCTTCTAATTCATCTTGGATTTTCTCGTTCATAATATCTCCTTTCTTTGGGTGTAACTAATCTTGCACTAATTAAACGAATTTTATGATCACGATCCGTATAAGAAACAAATAGAAATTTACTTTGATCTGATAAACCTATTATAAGATAGCGATTCTCTCCTGTAGAATGGTCAGGATCATCGAAATTTACAGCTAAGGGATCATCAAATACGGTGGATGCTTCTTCAAAAGAAATGTTATGTTTTCTTTGATTTATTTTTGCTTTCTGTTTATCCCATTCAAATGCTAGTTCCAAATCATTGCCACTTTGTCAACTGAAATATCCCGCATTGTAGCATATCCTGAGGGCGGAATAACAATTTTTCCTGTGCGATCGCGTCTTCCCAAAGTTTGATTAATAGAGAGATATATAAGCGATCGCTGCTGATAGTAAAAGGTGTGTCACCGCAGTAACACACCTTTATTATTGTTGGGTTTCGTTGTTTCAACCTAATCTAGAAGAAGGGGCGATCGCTTATGACAAAAATTGCTATTATAGAAACTATTGATATTCAATGATTTAGGGGTAATCATAATGACACAGTTAACTGAAGAACGAAAACAAGAGATTATTGCTGAAGTTTTAGCAGCGAGAGCAAACCGTGAACAATTTCTATTAGAGATGAAACAACGGCAACAAGCAGGGTTAAAAATTGCTCAAAAATGTGCTAGTCTCCTTAAAGAGAAGTATGGAGTCACGAAAGTTGTTTTATTTGGTTCATTGTTAAATTATGAAGAAATAACTCCCCATTCTGATCTTGATTTAGCGGTTTGGGATTTACCAGAGAAAGATTATTTTAAGGCGATAGCAGAGTTAGATAATGGACAGGATTTTGAGGTGGATTTAGTAGAAGTTCAAAAGGCTCATCCTTATATTTTAGAGGCAATTGCTCAGGGGGTTGAATTATGACTAATTTATCAATTCAAGATATAATTAATCAAGAACTCAATAAAATTTTTCAAGCCCTACAACAGTTAGAGATATTTTTAAGAGAATTATCTCATCAATCGAATGTCATGTATCAAAACGCATTAATTAATTCTATTGCGCTTAATTTGCATGGAGTTTATACTGGAATTGAGCGTATATTTGAAGCGATTGCTAAAAAAATTGCTCAAAGATTCCCAACGGGGGATAAATGGCATCGAGATTTATTAGAGCAAATGTCTGTTGATATACCTAAGGTGAGAAAAGCAGTTATTACAGAAGAAACAAGGCTCATTTTGGATGAATTACGGCGGTTTAGTCATCTGGTGAGAAGTGCTTATTCTTGCCAATTAGATGAGGAAAAGGTTTTAATCATCGCCCATCAAATTGTTAATTCTTATCAAACCATAATCAATGAAATTCAATTGTTTTGTAATAATTTAAGTAGGGTTTGCTGAATAAAGCTAAAAACCTTACAGGAAAAGGCTTTTAGCTAGATTGAGAGTCGCTCAGGTGCCCCTGAATCTGCTAAAATTACTCAAAACCCTTGCATCTTCTCTCCTTAGTACCAATGTATCGCAAGATTGAGCTACCCCCAACCTCACCAGAAAACTTCGAGTTTCCCTCGGAGGGGAAATTATCCCCAGACAATCGTTGGGTTATCATGGCCAATCTAATTCCTTG
>NZ_JADBRW010000438.1:0-3577 GCF_020247025.1 Microcystis sp. M109S1 | reverse complement strand
ATAATAAATATTGGCAGAGGATTAAAGATTAGTTATTGTGACTAACTCTTTTGGTTAGAGAAAGATAAACTTGAGAATCTTCGGTCAAATTTATTGACTCAAAATCCGCTGTACTTAATTTAAATGAATCAACCCTACCCCAAACCCCGGAGCGCATTAGTTTTTCGGTGGGATGCTTACAGACAGCTGCTGACACATTTGTAATCATCTAAGAGTCACTGATAATTGCTGATTGTCGGTATTCCTGCAAATGTAAGATGCACCCAGTCAATTTATTGCGGGGGAACCTAGGAGCGAAGGTGATAATTTGGGTCAAAGAAATAAGTAGAGGTAGAACCTCGCTTATCTGCATTCCAAGGTAGAACCTTGGAACGAGTCAAAAATATTTATATAACCCAAAACTATCTTAAATATAAAAATCATAATAAATGATGATTAAATAACCATTGACTCCCCCCCCTTTGTGATAGTTTAAGTCGCAGGATATTAGCGCAAAACTAGCGTTAAATATGACCATATTTTTGTATCATTACTGTCATCAAATCCATGAAAAAATTACTGACAATTTTAACCCCCTTGACTCTGATGGGACTAGCCGGGGTTGCTCCTGCTCAAGCGGCCATCGTAGCTGGTTGGAATGAATTTAATGCTTATACGGCATCCTATCCCAAGGCGGCCGATACTGTGGGTGCGAATATAACCAGCACTAGCTTAGATACCGCTGGGATAAAGAGGCTGGATAGTTCTTCTTTTTTCTCGTTGGGTGATGCAACTGGAGGAACAGCGCATTGGAATACAGGTAGCACTGTTAATCCCAGCCAATATGTCGAATTTGCCGTCAGTCCCAGTGCAGGTTTTCAAGTCGATTTTACTAACTTGCAACTCAATGCGCGGCATGATGAATTTCAGCTAGATTTAGTCTTGCGCTCCAGTGTTGATGGGTTCACCAGTAATTTAGGGACACAAGTTAGCTTAACAGGTATCTCTAATACCTACAGCTTTGACCTAAGCAGTTTAGCACCCCAAACCAGCCCGGTGCAGTTCCGTCTCTATGGACTGAATGCTAATTCATCTCAAGTCTTCTTCTATGGTGGCAACTCTGCTAATGTTGCCGGGGGTGGGTTTGTGGCTCTTAATGGGGATATCACTCCCACTGGTGGCGGTGGTGTATCAACCCCGGAACCTAGTGGTATAGTGAGTTTAATCGCTGTTGGTGCGTTGGGTGCCGCTTCCCTTCGTCGTCGGGGATAAATTATCCTTGGCAGGGGCAACTACAGAGGGGTTGCCCCCACATCTTGATATAATCGGGAGTGAGAGGTCAATTATCTTTTCTGAATAGGGGCAAATATGCAGATAAAAGACATGACTCCCCAAGAGTTACAAAGTTTAATCCGTAATACAGTAGATGATACTCTAGATGAGTACTTCGGTGATCCGGATGAGGGAAAACAAGTTAAAGAATCTTTTAAAGAAAAGTTATTAGAAATCAAACAAAAAAGATTACAAGGAAGACCGACTATTCCCGCAGCTGAGGTGAATAAAAGATATGGGATAGAACCTTAAATGAGCTATTCTGTTACTTTTGAACCAGAGTCGATAACTGATTTAGATTTGATCACCGATTTTATCAGACTGAGGATTCTTAATAAAATTGCATGGTTAGCCATCAACTTTGAACAGATAACCCCCCTACCTCTTACGAGAGAATGGTCGGGGTTTTACAAATTAAGAGTAGGAGATTATCGGGTTATTTATGAATTTGATCGAGAGAGTAGGATAATTATTATTATTAGAGTAGGTCATAGAAGTGAAGTTTATGACTAAATACTTACTAAAATAATTGGGATCAGCAATAAGCTAAGACGCATTTTAACCGTCCATCCTTACTTTATTGCCTGTGCTTTAAGTCGGGTAACAAAGGGAGAATCTCCGGCTTTTTCTCGCATTTTTTGGGCAAATTCTAAATCAGCTTGGATAGCTTGATCTAATTCCTCTCTATGTTCCCAATAGTAAGCTAATGCTGAGTGAATTTGACTCATACTTAAATCACGATGGTTAATGTGAATTTCTTCTGGAGTCCAACCGTAGGCTATTTGTGCCATAACTAGATCAATCACTTTCAGGGTAGAACCCGCAATTATTGGTACTCCCCGATGATCAATTGAAATATGTTTATAGTCTGTGAGATTTGTTGTCATGTAGAGAGGGTTAAGCTAAGACACATTTATAATTATACTAAGTACCGCACGCAAAATTAATTACACATATCTAACCACCTCTTGCCTCTTGCATGAGTGCCTATCTTGACTAGGAAATTTATTTTGCACTACTACTTACCTCATTGCCGCAAATTCTTGGGACAAGTGGCTTAAGCTACTTGTCTATACCCAAATAAAAAACGGTCTCCCTAAACCAGTTGCCAAAATCGCCGCCATGGACAGTCAATTACTTGATAAACTCGGACAATTACAAAACCTCTTAAAAACCAGCGAAAAGGCCCTGATTGCCTATTCTGGGGGCGTGGATAGTACCCTAGTGGCGAAAGTGGCCTATGATCTGCTAGGGAGTCAAGCATTGGCAATTACGGCGGTTTCTCCTTCCCTACTGCCGGAAGAATTGGAAGAAGCGATCGCTCAAGCCGATTATATCGGTATTCGGCACGAATTGGTGGAAACCGAGGAAATGAATAACCCCAATTACACCAGTAATCCCGTTAATCGCTGTTATTTCTGCAAAAGTGAGCTACACGACACCCTTAAACCCCTTGCTCTCGCTCGTGGTTATTCCTACGTCATCGATGGCGTTAATGCTGATGATTTAAGGGATTATCGTCCCGGGATTCAAGCAGCCAGAGAGCGCGGCGCTCGTTCACCCTTGGCGGAAATTGCTATCACAAAAAGCGAAGTTCGTCAACTATCTCGTTACTTAAATTTACCTTGGTGGGATAAACCGGCGCAACCCTGTTTAAGTTCCCGTTTTCCCTACGGGGAGGAAATTAGCCTGGAGAAATTGCAAAGAGTCGGACGGGCGGAGATTTATCTGCGAAAATTAGGTTATCGTCAATTACGGGTGCGATCGAGCGGCGATACGGCACGGATTGAATTACCGGCAGCAGCAATTCCCGACTTTATTAATCGGACAAATTTAAGCGAATTAGTCGCTGATCTGCAAAAATTAGGCTTTATCTATGTCAGCCTCGATCTAGAAGGTTATCAAAGCGGCAAGCTTAATCGAGTCCTCTAGTTCAGTGATCAGTAATCAGTAATCAGTAATCAGTGGACTGAAAACTCAAATCTGCTCTAACAGTTATCTTAATGGTGAGGTACGAAGTTTTCGTTTTGGGGAGTCGGTCGTCGGTCGTCAATACCAAATTGGGTTATACTTCATCTTGACGAGAAAGGCTGTAACGGATAACTGATAACTGATAACTGATAACTGATAACTGATAACTGATAACTTATAACTGATAACTGATAACTGATAACTGATAACTGATAACTGATAACTGATAACTGATAACTGATAACTGATAACTGATAACTGATAACTGATAACTGATAACTGATAACTGATAACT
>NZ_JADBRW010000437.1:0-8610 GCF_020247025.1 Microcystis sp. M109S1 | reverse complement strand
TAGCTCAGCATCCCCAGAAAACCCAGTTGTTTGACTTCCATTCCCGCGAAACCCACTGTTCAAACCCTTCACTCCATTTTGAAAGGCAAGAGTAAGACGGGTTCTGTATTCTGTGCTACCGTTTGCATTGGGAATTGCTGGTTGTTGGCAGGCTTTTTGGCTGTGATCGGTAAACAGTAAACTGAAAACTCAAATCTGATCACTGATAACTGATCACTGATCACTGAATCGCCCCTCTTGCCTCTGAGAAAAAAAAATGCTACGATAAAACTAAATCGGGCTTCTACGTTGGTGACTGCCTTTCAAGTTTTTTGATCTATGCTTGATTGTGATAAGGGAGCAAATAACCAATTCGTGTGGTAGTAAACCGAGCTTGTACTCGGAAACAGAAACGCGGAATATAAGTTCCCACCTGGTTAACCCAGGTCATAAACTTAGGTAAAACGGCGTAGCGGTCTTTTCAAGTTTTTCGAGCATATCAGAGTCCCTGTACTTCGTTGGTTTTGCCCTCCTCGCTGGCCAAAAAAGCCAGTATCTATATTTTTTTCTAGGTTAAAGACTGCTGTTTTCGGTAACGCTTGTCACCGCTAAATTGTGACAATCCGGACTACACTAGGGAAAAATTTATGAATTATTGTTAAGCAATGACTGAAAAACAGCCAAGAGTTGTTATCATCGGCGGCGGATTTGCGGGTTTATACACGGCCAAAGCCCTAAAAAACGCCCCCGTTCATGTTACCCTCATCGATAAGCGAAATTTCCATCTTTTTCAGCCCCTCCTCTATCAAGTCGCTACTGGGGCGCTGTCTCCGGCCGATATCTCCTCACCTTTGCGCTTAATCCTACGGGGCCATGAGAATACAGATATTCTCCTCGATCACGCCATAGATATAGATCCGGTCAAGGGAGAAGTGATCTTGGAAGATCACCCGCCGATCGCCTACGATCAGTTAGTTATTGCCACGGGAGTCAGTCATCACTATTTTGGCAATGATCAATGGCAACCCTACGCCCCCGGGTTAAAAACCATTGAAGACGCAGTGGAAATGCGTCGTCGCATCTATCTCGCTTTCGAGAAGGCCGAGAAAGAAATCGATGCCGAAAAGCGGCAAGCTTTATTAACTTTTGTTATTGTCGGTGGCGGACCGACGGGGGTAGAATTAGCAGGTGCGATCGCCGAAATTGCCCACGGTGCGCTTAGGTCGGATTTTCACCAGATTAACCCCACAGAAGCGAAAATTTTGCTCTTAGAAGGGATGGATCGAGTATTACCTCCCTATGCCCCCGATTTATCCGCTAAAGCTGCCGCTTCTCTCACAAAATTAGGGGTGACAGTCCAAACTAACAGCATCGTTACCAATATTGTTGAAGGTTGTGTCAGCGTCCGTCAGGGAGAAAAGACGACAGAAATCGCCGCCGAGACAATTTTATGGGCAGCAGGGGTAAAAGCATCAAGAATGGGGCGAATTTTGGCCGAAAGAACCGGGGTAAATCTCGATCGCGTCGGCCGGGTAATCGTTGAACCGGATTTAAGTATCGCCGGTTATGCCAATATTTTTGTGATCGGGGATCTGGCTAATTTTGCCCATCAGGGAGATAAACCTTTACCCGGAATTGCCCCCGTGGCCATGCAGGAGGGCGAATATCTAGCGAATTTATTAATTTCTCGCCTAAAAGGGCAAACTATTCCACCTTTTCATTATATCGATCGAGGTAGTCTGGCAGTTATCGGCCAAAATGCGGCCGTGGTTGATTTGGGATTTGTCAAGTTTTCCGGGTTCATCGCTTGGTTAGTCTGGGTTTGGGCCCATATTTACTATCTGATCGAATTTGATAATAAATTAGTGGTGATGGTGCAATGGGGTTGGAATTATTTTACCCGCGGTCGTGGCGCTCGTTTGATTACGGGAGAGGGGCAAAATTTAGCTTCTGGACAATTGCCGCAAAATAACGGACAAAATAATAATCTAGCCGTTTCTAGCCAGACGGAAACTCTCTCTCCACCGATTGTGAAAGTGTGAAAAAATAGCCGTGATTATCCAGTTATCAGTTAGCAGGTAAGAACAATCGATCGATAATGAAAATAGAACGTCCTAACAGTCTAAAAATTACCCCAGAGGAAAGCCAAGAATTAGAATATTTACGAGTTACAATTGAACGAGCGATCAAAGATGGTGTGATCACAAGAATAGAATTTGAATCGATTAAAATGATCATGTTTTCTAACAAGAAAAACAATCCCGACCAAATCCTTCGTCAGGTGACACTCTATCGCAACTTAGTCGTTGAAAAACTGAATAATAGCGAACTAATTTTTGAATCTCCTCAATAGGGCGAAATCCTGTTGTCTTGTCTTATTCTTTTTTGTCGCTACCGGGAAAAACTCGACCTTGAATATTTTCTAAAGCTGAAACTGCCGCCCTGGAACCAGCGATAATATCTCGTTCTTCTCCCCCTAAATATAAGCGGCCAAAACTGCCCACGGAAGTAACGTGTAGGATATTAATTAAAGCGGCTTTTTCGGCCTGATTAGCGGCCAGGGAAGCGTAGGCGGCCGGTTGCACTTCTAGAACGTATAAAGTCTGTCCCGCCATTAACATCATACCCCGAGAACTCCGGTTAATTAATTGGGCTTGGTAAGCGTCAATGTTGCGAATAATTTGGCTGGAGACAATTTGCGGTTTCAGACAATCGCGCTGACTAACGCCTAAATACTGCAAAATTGCCTGACCGGCCGCCCTTACCTCTCCCTGACTGCTAGAATGGAGTTCTAAGAGTCCATAGAGTCGTTCTACGAATAGAACCCCCGGACGAACCACGGCGGATTTGAGGGCAATATCGGTGATGCGATTAATCTCGATGCCGGGGGAAATTTCAATCCAGAGGGAAGCATCCCCGGGTAAGGGTAAAAATCCTTGGGCGACTGTACCGATGTAAGCGGCGTGTTGAAGCTGTAAATTGTCAAGATAAACGTAACTGCGAAGTTCTACACCCACGCTAATTTCTCCCTCTCTGGTCTATCTTAAAAGTTATGGGGACAGTGATAGCTTCTGCCGCCCTATCGATCGCCTTGAGGCGACAGTTAGACCTAAAATGTCTTTAAGTCCCGTTTCTGTCCTCTGGCAAATCCCCATTCCAACCCCGGAGCGACGATTAATCAATCCTTAATTAGGGCTTAGGCATTACCATCTTTCACTATAGTATAGAATTAGCGGCCTTTAAATTTGCCTGGTAGAAAGGGTAAAAAACTATAATTATGGGGACAAACTAAGGGAAAAACCAGCATGACGATTCTTTTAGGGGGAGATATCGGGGGAACTAAAACAATCCTGCGTTTAGTGGATTGCCAAAACTCATCGGATAGTCCCCAACCCCGGCTAATTACTCTCGATCAAGAAATTTATCCTAGTAAACAATACCCCGATCTGGTGCCGATCGTCCAGCAGTTTTTAGCCCGACAAACCACTATTCCCCCAGTGGAAAAAGCTTGTTTCGGTATTGCCGGTCCAGTGGTTAACAATAGTTCCGAATTGACTAATTTAAGTTGGTCTCTAACTGGCGATCGCCTAAGCCACGAGCTGCAGATTGAGCGAGTAAAATTAATTAATGATTTTGCGGCGATCGGTTATGGGGTGTTAGGATTAGCCCCAGAGGAGCTGCACAATCTACAGTCGGCCCCAGCAGTACCAGAGGCCCCGATTGCGGTTATTGGTGCAGGAACTGGGTTAGGAGAGGGTTTTTTGATTCCTATCTCGAAGGGTAAATATCGGGTGTTTGGTAGTGAGGGTTCCCACGCCGATTTTGCCCCTCGATCGAGTTTAGAATATCAACTATTAAATTATCTCTTGGATCTCTATAATATCGAGCGCATTTCGGTGGAGCGAGTGGTTTCCGGGCAAGGAATCACTTCTATCTATCGATTTCTCCACGATAGTAACTATAGTCAGTCATCACCGGCCATGACGGAAATTTACCGCACTTGGTTAGAAGAAATGGGTAAACCGCAAAAAACCGTCGATTTAGCGGCTAAAATTGCCAGTTTTGCCCAAGATGACTCGGATTATCTCTGTTATCAAACCATGAAAATCTTTGTCGAGGCCTACGGTGCGGAAGCGGGCAATTTAGCCCTCAAGTTGCTTCCCTACGGAGGATTATACATCGCGGGAGGGATTGCGGCCAAAAATCTTCCCCTAATGACCGAGGGTAGCTTTATGAAGGCTTTTCGGGCTAAAGGTCGGATGAGGGAGCTATTAAGCAATATTCCCGTTCATATCGTCCTTAATACCGAAGTGGGACTAATGGGGGCAGTTTCCTGCGCTAGTCAGCTTTGAGCGAGGGTTGACTGGATTTTACCAACAGCAGCAGCGATTAAGGCAAGCGATCAAAAAATGTTCTCCATCACGGTTTTCCTGCCCTTGGCCGTGCTTGGGGGGGCTTAGATGTTATTTTTGGGGTTTATCAACAAAAGCCGCTAGAAAGCCGAAAAAATGCCGAACAACAGCTAGAAAAAGCCCTACTGTCCTGTTAGGAAAAAATGTTAAATTGCGACCGGGCCAGTTTTGCTGACAAACTGCACTGGTGCGGTGATGGAAAATAGCCTAGAGCAGTTGCTCTGGCTGGGGGGTCAATGCTATGATTAGGAAGACTTTTGCGGGTATAGTTCAGTGGTAGAACGTCACCTTCCCAAGGTGAATGTCGCGCGTTCGAGTCGCGTTACCCGCTTCTGACGACAATTGATGTAATATATGAATTAACTGGCAAGATGGGCATGAGCAAGTTAACCCCTTTGGTTGTTAACCGTCCCGTCAAGCTGCTCTAGGGTAAAGATAATCCTATCGCTACCATGAAACTAATTATCGGGAGACGTTACCAGGTTATTAAACCCCTAAGTCAAGGGGCTTTTGGTCAAACTTTTTTAGCCCAAGATAACTATCGCCCCGGCCGTCCTCAATGTGTGGTCAAACAGTTAATGCCCCAAGTGGTTAACGAAGTTACTATAGGATTATTTGAGAGTGAGGCCAGAGCTTTAGAAAAACTCGGCCATCATCCTCAAATACCGCAATTTTTCGCCAGTTTTCAGGAAAATAAGTCTTTTTATATCGTTCAAGAACTTATCGATGGTCACGATCTTAGTCAGGAAATCTCTAAGGGTAAGCGTTTAGAAGAGAGTCAGGTAATTCAGTTATTAAAAGATATCTTGGAAGTTCTGGCTTTTGTCCACCAAAATAAGATCATTCACCGAGATATAAAACCCAATAATATTATCCGTCGCCACGAGGGCAAGTTGGTTTTAATCGACTTTGGCGGAGTCAAACAAGTGGGGACTCAATGGCTAAAAGCAAAACAGACCAGTGTGTCCATTGGGATTGGCACCCCTGGCTATATGCCTAGTGAACAGGCGCAAAATAAACCGCGATTGTCTAGCGATGTCTATGCCGTGGGAATCATCGCTATTCAAGCCTTAACTGGTCTCAACCCGACGCAATTTCCCGAAGATGCCGAAACCGGAGAAATCGCTTGGCGCAATCAGGCCGATGTTAGAGATGATCTAGCAGTTATTATCGATAAAATGACCCGTTATGACTGGCGCCAACGCTTTCCCTCGGCAGCAGAAGTTTTAGATGCCATAAAACAGTTACTGCAATTGCGTCACCAACAAGCTTTAATCAGGGAAATTTCACCAGAGGATCTGTTTTATCGCGGTAACGCACACCTCGATTTGGGGGAGCATCTGGAAGCAGTTCAATTGTATCAGCAGTCCCTGCGAAAAAAGCCCAATTTTGTCAATGCTTGGTATAATCGGGGTCTGGCCTTGCAAAGATTGGGGCGTTTTCCCGAAGCTTTAGGGTCTTTTAATCAGGTAATTCAATTAGAGACTAATAATGCTCGGGCTTGGTTTTATCGCGGCATCGCTTTAGCTAATTTACGACAAATCAGCGATGCGATCGCATCTTGGGATAAGGCAATTCAACTGCAGCCAGATTATCTGGAAGCATGGCATTACAAGGGCATGATTTTATGTCGGATGCAACGTTATGCGGAAGGTATAGCGGCTTATAATCAGGCCCTGGCCATTAAATCCGATGCTAATGTTTGGTTTAGCAAGGGCGAAGCTTTACGGGAATTAGAACGACTCAGTGAAGCGGTCGCCGCTTATAATAAGGCTTTACAGTTACAATCCCAAAAGGCTGAGGCATGGTATCAACGGGGTTGTTGTCTCTACAAGTTAAAATGTTTCTCGGAAGCAGTGGTTTCTTTTAACCAAACCCTACAACTAGAGCCTAGCCATCAATTCGCTCTCCAACAACGGAATTTAGCCCTTAATCACCTGAAATTGTAGGCAGCGAGCCAGCATTTTGGGGGATTAATCCTGTTCCTCTAGCCATTTTTGCCAGATATCCGGACGACGTTCCTTAGTGCGATCGAGTTGTTGTTGATAGCGCCAATCAGCGATATCCTGATGATTACCCGATCGCAAAACCGGCGGCACTTGCCAACCGCGAAAGACCGGCGGCCGAGTATATTGGGGATAATCCAATAAACCTGCCTCAAAACTCTCCAATTTCAACGATTCTGCCTTACCTACCGTCCCAGGTAACAACCGCGTCACCCCGTTAATAATCGCTAAAGCAGGGATTTCCCCACAAGTTAGGACAAAATCCCCTAAAGATACCTCTCTAGTCACCAAATGCTCACAAACCCGCTCATCTACCCCTTCATAATGCCCACAGATGAGAATTAACTGCTGATAACTACCGGCCCAAGTTTTCAGTAAAGCTTGATTGAGAGGTTCCCCCTGGGGAGTCATCAGCACGATCTCCCGGGGTGGTAAAATTTCTAAAGACTCGATCGCCTCAAAAATTGGCTCTGGTTTTAATAACATTCCCACACCGCCACCGTAGGGTTCATCATCGACACGACGGTGTTTATCGTGGGCAAAATCCCGGAGATTGACCAAATTTACCCTAGCGATGTCGCGTTCGAGAGCTTTTGCCAACAACCCCGACTGCAGCGGTGAAGTAAAAAAATCGGGAAAGAGAGTAATAATGTCAAACTGCACGGGGAAAATTAAGGCCTAGACTGGGATAGTGTTTAATGTATCATTTTGTCACGGTTCGATCGGTTAAAATCTTGCTAATTTGGCGCTAGTCTATCTCGATAACATGATAGACTATGCTGTACTGTCTAGGGGTTTTTCTGGCTCTAGCTTGAGTGATCGAAGTCTAGCCTAGACTTAAAGTTAACTAACAGTCCGTCATTGGCAGTGGATCGAAGAAAATTGCTAAAATCGCCTCTACTATTGCTTGATGTCCCGAAAAATATTCCTAAACCGCATTTTTTTCCGTCAACCGTTCAGGGAAAATAACATTAAAATACTTGTCCATCTTCCCGAAAAACCTTCCATCCCTAAAAATGTCTATTCGTTCAGTGACATGATCATCGAGCTAGAAACCCAACACCACGAAAATCCTACCCCCATATCTCTCAAAACGGCGATTTTAGTCATTGGTGGTGCCGAGGATAAAGTCCACGGTAAAGAGATACTGCACACCTTTTGGAATCGCGCCGGGGGTAGCGAAGCGGTGATCGCTATTGTTCCCTCCGCTTCCAGAGAACCGGTTTTAATTGGCGATCGCTATCAGAAGATTTTCGAGGAAATGGGAGCAAAATACGTCAAAGTTATCGATATTCGCGATCGTGTACAGGGAGAAGACCCCCAATTTCAAGCCTACATCGAAGAATGTACGGGTGTATTTATGACCGGAGGCGACCAGCTGCGTTTATGCGGTTTGCTCTCCGATACCCCCCTGATGGAAAGGATCAGACAAAGAGTGCAACAGGGAGAACTGACTCTGGCCGGAACTAGCGCCGGGGCCGCCGTTATGGGTCATCACATGATTGCTGGGGGCAGCAGCGGGGAAGCACCCAATCGGGCCCTAGTAGATATGGCCATGGGATTAGGTCTCATTCCTGAAGTCATTGTCGATCAACACTTCCACAATCGCAACCGCATGGCCCGGTTAATGAGCGCTATCTCCGGTTATCCCGAACGTTTAGGAATTGGCATCGATGAGGATACCTGCGCTATGTTTGAGCGGGATGGCACGATGACGGTAATCGGCTGCGGTACGGTGACGGTAATTGATGCCAGGGCAATGTCCCACACCAACCACCATCACGTCACCGCTAACGAACCCCTGAGTCTGCATAATCTGCGGGTACATATTCTTGCCTACGGTGATGGCTATCATCTCAAAAAACAGCAAGTGATCGCTAAATTAGGGTAAAAAAACTCCTGAAAAACTGTTTATAGTGAACAGTTTACTAATCTCGGAAAACCAGACAATAAACAACGGCTTCTTTGTGCTTCTCAACAGCGAACATCAGCTATATCGTCACTAACCCCGCCCTAAAAGCGACGGGGCTTGCCTAAACCAATTTAGGCGACGCAAGTAGAGACTACCGCATCGAGACACAATCTGGCACAGACTTCCGAATGCTTCCCTAGTTCGGATTCCCTCTCAGCTTTATTGGTAAAGCGTTGTTAGACAAGACATCTTGATTGTGTTGCGGAAAGGGACCTTAACTTTACTCTTAAGGATTATCTCC
>NZ_JADBRW010000436.1:0-13856 GCF_020247025.1 Microcystis sp. M109S1 | reverse complement strand
TCCTCTTTATTCTTCCATAATAAATGAGGTAATCCTTTTTCATGCACCCCCATTAACTTTCTCAATTTATTAAGCTCGTCATTGATGATAGCCATTACATGAAAACGGTCATAGATGATTTTAGCATTGGGAAATAATTCTACAAAGGGAGCATCTCATTTATGCAAGTGAGTAATTATACTTATCCATAAAACTGGTTTCTAGCAAGGCTTTCAAAATAGCTTGACATAAAAACCTGATTTAGGGGTTACAAAGGTGAGATGCTCCCTTTACAAATTACAAAGAGCGTGATGGACTACTCTACTTACCAGATTTTGTCCCCCCCTGAACGGTTACTAAAAATCATCCATTTTTGAGAGTAGATCATCCATTGTATAAACGGGGAACTCTGCCTAAACTGAAACTAAAGGTAATCAAACAATTCTTCGTTCATTCTTTAAGAACTATTCGTTGTTGCTACAGACTGCTATATTATTGATTGGAGAACACACCTACAATGTCTGCTCAATCCTCAACCTCTACCCTAACTGCTTTACAAAAAACACCGATCGCTATTATTGGAATGTCGGCCTTATTTGCTCAAGCCAAGAATTTACAAGAATATTGGCAAAATATTCTCGGTAAAGTGAATGGAATCACTGAAGTGCCAGAAAGCGCCTGGAATTTAGAAGATTACTATGATCCAGACCCGAAAGCACCTGATAAGACCTATGGTAAATGGGGGGGCTTTTTGCCTAAAATTGATTTTGACCCTTTAGAATTTGGTCTGCCACCTGATACGTTAGAAGCTTTAGATTCGGCTCATTTACTTGGTTTAGTGATGGCTAAACAAGCTTTAGAAGATGCGGGTTATGGCCAAGGAAAAGAGTTTAATCGGGAAACAACAGGGGTTATTTTAGGAGGAAGCGGCCTCTGGAAAAGCATTACTCCCTTAACCAGTCGTCTGCAATATCCTCTCTGGAAGAAAATTTGCCAAAAAAGTGGTTTATCTCAAGAACAAACCGACAAAATTATCGAAAATATGAAGGCGGCCTATGTGCCTTGGCAAGAAAATTCTTTCCCGGGTATGTTACCAAACGTCGTAGCAGGTCGTATTACTAATCGCTTTGATTTGGGAGGAACTAATTGTGTGGTGGATGCAGCCTGTGCGAGTTCCTTAAGTGCTTTAAAAATGGCGATCAGTGAATTAATCGAAGGCCGTTGTGACATGATACTTACAGGGGGCTTTGACACGGATAATTCCATCCTTAATTATATGTGTTTTAGCAAAACTCCGGCTTTTTCTAAGAAAGATTGTCTCAATCCCTTTGATGCTACCTCAGATGGCATGATGGTAGGGGAAGGATTGGGAATGCTGGTGATTAAACGGCTTGAGGATGCAGAACGAGACGGCGATCGCATCTATGCAGTGATTAAAGGCATCGGGACTGCTAGTGATGGTCGTTTTAAAAGTATCTATGCACCGCGTCCTGAAGGTCAAGTTAGATCCTTACGGCGCGCCTATCAAGAGGCGGGATTTTCTCCCGCTACCTTGGGGTTAGTTGAAGCCCATGGTACTGGAACACCAGCAGGAGATTTTTGTGAATTTACAGCCCTGAATGAGGTTTTTAGCGAAAACAAGGCAGAAAAGCAAACGATTGCTCTGGGTAGTGTCAAATCTCAAATTGGTCATACCAAGGCGGCGGCGGGTGCTGCAAGTTTAATTAAAACGACTTTGGCCTTACATCATAAAATTCTTCCTGCTACCATTAATATTACCGAACCCAACCCTAAATTTAAGATTGAAGACTCGCCTTTTTATCTCAACACCGAAACCCGTCCTTGGTTGCCCAAAGGAAAGACACCGAGACGGGCTGGGGTTAGTTCCTTTGGCTTTGGGGGAACAGATTATCATGTGGTGTTAGAAGAATATACGCCCAAATTACCCCAAGGAGAAAATCGAATTCATCACCGTCCCCAATCAATTTTACTCTGGGGTCAAAATCCTGAAGAATTAAGGCAAATTTGTCAAAAAGCTCTAGAACAGTTGCAATCTCCCCAAGGGTCACAAGTTTATATTGAACTACAAAATCAAAGCAAATCGGCTCAACTTCCCTTAAAGGTTGCTAGAGTGGGCTTTGTCGCGACTTCCTTGGCTGAAGCTATTAAATTACTGCAAGCAGCCGTTAAACAGTTGCAAAAACAGCCTCAAGCAGAGGCATGGGAACATCCCCAAGGTATTTATTACCGTAAGACGGGGTTATTACTGGAGGGAAAAGTCGTAGCACTGTTCCCCGGCCAAGGTTCTCAATACCTGAATATGGGTCGAGAAATTGCCCTAAATTTCCCAGAAATCCAAACCGCTTATCAAAAATTGGATACATTGAGAGCTAAAGCGGGTTTAACGCCCCTTTCAGCAGGAGTATTTCCGATTCCTACCTTTAACGAGGTGGACGAAAAACGGCAAACCTCTTTACTGCAACGGACGGAAAATGCTCAACCTGCGATCGGGGCTTTCAGTGTAGGACTGTATAAAACGTTGCAAAAGACGGGATTTAAGCCAAATTTTGTGGCCGGTCACAGTTTTGGGGAATTAACCGCACTCTGGTCCGCGGGCGTTTTCACAGACGACGATTATTATTACTTGATCCAAGCTAGAGGCCAGTCCATGGCCGCACCGAAAGGAGCCACCCCTCAAGGGGCCATGTTAGCGGTGACTGGGAAAGTATCTCAGATAGCGCAATGGGTTGAAGGAATGGCCAATGTGCAGATTGCTAACTATAATGCACCTGAACAGGTGGTATTATCGGGATTAGCCTCAGAAATTGCCACTATTGAGAAGATTTTAAGCTCTCAAGGCTATCAGGTTACGCCTTTACCCGTGTCTGCTGCTTTTCATACTTCTTTAGTACGTCATGCTAGTCAACCCTTTGGGAAAGCGTTGGATCAAGTGACGTTTCATGCGCCCCAACTTCCGGTTTATGCTAATGTGACGGCGGCCCCTTATCCCAAAGATTTATCAGGGATGCGTCAGCTTTTAGAAGCTCAGTTGTTGAATTCGGTTCAGTTTGTCCAACAAATTGAAAATATTTATGCTCAAGGCGGATATTGCTTTGTGGAAATTGGACCGCGCCAAATTCTCACTAACTTAGTTAAACAGATCTTAGGCGATCGCCCTCATCTGGCCATTGCGCTCAACCCCAGTCGGCAAAAGGACAGTGATATTCAACTGTCACAAGGAGTAATGCAGCTTCGAGTTTTAGGTTTACCGTTAAACGATCTGGAAAATGCAGCTTTGACGGTGAAGACTTCCTCAAGCAAACGCAAAGGTATGACCCTTAAGCTGAATGCAACCAACTACATCAGCGATAAAACCCAAGCTTTGATCGGAGCTGCATTACAACCTGATTCACCTGCGGAAATAGAACCGTCAGTTGATTCCCAAACGGTTGAATCTAAGTGTGAGGAAGTGAAAGGGTCGGAAAACGAGGAAATTTTAGCCTCTATTCCTTCCGTCAACCCTTATCCTTCTGATTCTCAGCCTCTTTCAGAGGAAATTCCAACACTCAATTTATCTATTGTTTCTCAAGATCAAACTGTAACCATGACTATGAACAACGCTATTTCTAACAACATCAACCCTATTTTACAAGCATTCTACCAATATCAACAGGGTCTTGCCAAGGTTCACGAAGAGTACATTAAACATCAATCCCAGAGTTTTCAATCAGTGTTGCAGTTATTAAAACAAAAAGAGATAACAGTAGTTGCTCAAATTGACGAACTCTCTACTCCTGCTGCTTCTTCGGAGAATTCAAAATTTGATCGGCCAAATTCAGAGGTTTCCTCTTTTAGTTTTCCTGATCCTGCTCCTTTTAAGTCTGAACCTCAGCCCTTACGGACTCTAGAACCTCAACCTTTAAACACTGCACCTCAACCCTTACGGACTCCCGAACCTGAACCCGTTCACATTTCCCCCATTGTCAACTATTTAGAACCTCGTCAACCCATTGCACCCATCTCTACACCTGAACCTGTGTCAGGAGTGAGCGAACCTTCTTTAGACTCCATTCAAGATGATGCACTGAGTCAAGCCTTATTAGAGGTTGTCAGTGAAAAAACAGGCTATCCTACGGAAATGTTGGCATTAGAAATGGATTTAGAGGCAGATTTAGGCATTGACTCGATCAAACGGGTAGAAATCATGGGAAGTCTGCAAGAAGCTTTCTCTGGGTTGCCCAAACTTAGCCCTGAAGCGTTAGCAGAAAAACGTACCCTAGCCCACATTGTTCAGTATTTGAGGGAGAAAATGATGGTGACAGAAAAAAAAATAGCTTAGTTGTTACCTCTACCCAGTCTAACCATCGAAAACACGGTGATATTGGACGTTATCAAATGAAACTGAAGCCCCTTGCTGCACCTGATTATTGGGATTTTCCCTCAACCCCTGATCAAACCTGTTTGGTGACCGATGATGGTTCATCTACTACTGCCCAAGTTGCTCAAAGTTTGCTAAACCAAGGCTGGCAAGTTGTGGTTCTCAGTTTCCCTCAATTCCTTATTCCTGTGCGTTCTTCTCTTCCTGCGGGGGTTCGACATTTTGTTCTCAATCATTTAAGTGAAGAACATTTACAAGCACAATTGGGAGATATATTTAAAACTTGTGGACTGATCGGCACATTTATTCATTTACATCCTCTCTCTCAGGGGTTTAATCAAGATCAAGAGACTTCAATTAACACCGATCAAGCGATTGTTAAACAAGTGTTTTTACTAGCCAAACATCTTAAATCTTCTCTGACGCAAGCGGCCAGTCAAGGACGCAGTTGTTTTCTCAGCTTAACCCGTTTAGATGGAGAATTTGGTCTCAGTGGAAAACGAGAATTTAGCCCTATTAGTGGCGGTTTATTTGGCTTAACGAAAACCTTAAATCTAGAGTGGGAATCGGTCTTCTGTCGCGCTCTAGATATTAGTCCCGACTTAGATGAAATGACAACGGCTCAAATTGTTTTAGCTGAATTACATGATCCTAATAGCTTAATTCAAGAGGTAGGTTATACTCCAAAAGGTCGAATGACTTTGACTTGTGAATTAGCTTCTTTTAGCAGTAAATAGGCAAAAGTTAATAGTTAGAATAAAATTAGCTGGGCGCAAGGCTTGCGCCCCTACATAATTATAGTTATTTAGATGAATTGCGGTCTAAATTACGATTTTTAGCTAGTCTCTACTAACTATTAACTATTAACTATTAACTATCAACTATCAACTAACAAGGTATTTTCCCCATGATTAATGATACTCAACTTAATTCATCTTCTGTGGTTATTGTCAGTGGTGGTGGCCGAGGAATTACGGCTCAATGCGTTATCTATTTGGCGCAACAATATCATTGTAAATTTATTTTATTAGGTCGTTCGCAAATTTTAGATCCTGAACCTGAATGGAGTCTTTCTTGTCAAGATGAGTCTGAGTTAAAGAAGCAAATTATGCAACATTTAACAACTCAAAATGAAAAACCAACTCCGAAAAAAGTTCAAGCACTGTATCAACAACTCTGTCAAAGTCGTGAAATTAAGCAAACCTTATCAGAGATTGAAAAAGTAGGAGGAAAAGCCGAGTATTGCAGTGTTAATGTTACCGATTCACAGCAACTAAAAGCAACTTTAAGACCGATTATTCAACGTTGGGGACAGATTACGGGCATTATTCATGGTGCGGGAACGTTAGCCGATAAATTAATTGAAAACAAAACTGAACAGGATTTTGATAAGGTTTATAGTGTCAAAATTGATGGGTTAAATAGTTTATTAGGTTCGGTAGAAGTTAACCGATTAAAATTTATTGCTTTATTTTCTTCTTTTGTTTCATTTTATGGCAATGTCGGTCAATCTGACTATTCTTTAGCTAACGAAATTTTGAACAAATATGCTTATTTACTTCAACAAAAATATCCTAACTGTCATGTTGTTTCTATTGGGTGGGGTCCTTGGGATGGAGGAATGGTGACACCACAGCTTAAACAGTTATTTGAGCAGCAAAATATTAAGGTCATTCCTCAACAAACAGGGGCGCAAATGTTAGCAGAAGAATTAACACAAACTAAAGCTAAAACCCCTCAAATTATTGTCATGAGTAACCCTATTTCTCCTTCTCCTAAACTGGTTACACCGCAAAAGCATAGTTACCGTTTATATCGTCGGTTGACGTTACAAGGAAACCCTTTTGTTTATGATCATGTCATTGGGGGAAATGCAGTTTTGCCTGCGATGTGTGCGTTAGCATGGATCACTAATAGTTGTGAACAACTTTACACAGGATATCATTTTTTAAGTTGTCATAACTATCAAGTGCTTAAAGGAGTTGTCTTTGATAAAAGTTTAGCTAATTTGTATTGTTTGGATCTGACTGAAGTTGAGAAAACAGAAGATGAAATTAAATTTGAAGCCTTAATTTGGAGTGAAACCGCTAAAGGAATTCCCCTTTATCATTATCGGGCGATTATTAATATTACTAAACAAGTAATAGCTGAGAGAAAACTTGACGAAAGTATTCAGCCTGTTACGGAACCTTCCCTTAATTTACAACCCTATCAAGAAGGAGTTCTGTTTCATCAGCCCAGATTTCAAGGAATTAAGAAAATCTTAGAAATTAATAAAAACGAACTTCTTTTTAACTGTTACTTACCTCCAATTTCTACACAAGATCAAGGACAGTTTAGCGTTCAATCCTTTAATTCTTATACGGCTGATCTCTTGTTTCAATGTCTTTTAGTTTGGGTCAGAAAACAATACAATTCGGGTAGTTTACCCCTAAAACTAAATGAGCTTAAGCAGTTTAGTTCCCTCCCTTTTAATCAAGAATTTTGGATAAAATTATCCATTAATGAACATAGTGATACTAAGGTAATTGCTAATGCACTATCTTATCATTCTCAAGGTAAAATTTATTTAGAAGCAACTAATATGGAGGTTACTTTGAGTTCTTGTCTTAATGTTTTGTTTCTTAAAAATACGGTGAATTCATCGAATACCGTTTGCTTGTAATTTTTTCTCAATTGATACCCTATTTACATTTTCACAGGAGATATTATGAAACCGTCCAAATTAGCGATCGCTGGCTTAAGTGGCTTCTTTAATCAACTGTTAACCAGTCAACAACTATCAGCTTTAATTTATCAAGGAAACTCCCTTGATTATTCTAACCAACCGATTAGTGATCATTCTTGGTCTATCTTATCAAAGATGTCTGATCAAGGGTTAAAAGATTGTACTTGTAAGATAGGAAAAAAAGTCGCTTTAATTACTGCTAATAATATTAGCAACCATCAAGAAACTGAGCTTAAAAATATTAGTTATCAATTGGAAAGATTATGGAATTGTTCCATTGTTACCTTTCAATTAACCCAAGGTTCTGATTCTTTATTAAAGTCTCTCGAATTAGCCCAAATTCTCTTAACTGCCAAAGAAGTTGATACAGTTATTATTAGTGCGCTTAATAGGAATTCTGAGTCTATTATTGGCGGAGCTTTAATCCTCAAAGATTATGAAACAATCCAAAACAATAATAGTACGCTTTTTTACGGGATTATTGATAGCTTTAGTAAAATAGTTAACCCCTTATCTTCTCCATCAGTTGCGATTAAACAAAGTTGTCAGCAAGCATTTGAAAATGCTAAGATTCACCCCTCAGATATTGGTTATTTAGCTGTTTCCTCAACAGAGATAGATCAAGGGTTATTAGAAGCTTATTATGCTAATCATAATAACCTAACTTGTGCAGTCGCAACAGTCCAAGAGAATAATAATAACTTAGGGATAACTGAAGATTTAATTAGCTTAATTAAAACAGCACTTTGCTTAAAAAATCGTTATCTTCCTGCTTCCGCTCAACTTTTAACTTCTAATCTTACTCAAGAATGGCAAAATAGTCCTTTTTATCTACCTGATGTATCACTGCCTTGGTTTCTTGAAAAAGGACAAAAAAAACGCTATGCTGCGCTTAATTTAGTCACTCAAAACAATACTTATAGTCATTTAATTTTATCGGAAGCAACTCCTCAAAGTACACCCGATAATGGCTATTTACCCTATGCGTCATTTTATCTATTTCCCCTCGCTGGAAATGATAGTTCATCTTTACACAGTCAGCTTGATAACTTAACCCAGAGTATTGAAAACAGTTTCTCCTTACCCCATCTTGCCAAAGAGAATTTTATTCAGTTTCAACAGAATTCTCAATCTCCTTATGTTGTAGCAATTGTTGGGAATAACAAAGAAGCTTTGCAAAAGGAAATTAAACAGGCTAAAAAAGGAATTGATAAAGCCTTTCATACAGGAAAGCCTTGGAAAAGTCCCCAAGGAAGTTATTTTACCCCTAAACGGTTAGGAAAAGTGGGTAAAGTCGCTTTTGTTTATCCTGGTGCTTTTAACTCCTATTTAGGAATGGGAAGAAATCTTTTTCAATTATTCCCTAAATTATGGGATAGAGCAGAGAGTTTAATTAGTGATCCTGCTACCTTTTTTCAAGCAAACTCTCTTTATCCTCGCCGTCAATCTCCCCTTTCTAAACAAGACTTAGAAACCCTAGAAACTCAATTCATTGCTAACCCTTTATCTCTCTTAGAAACGGGAACAGGTTTTGCAGTTTTATTCACCGAAATTATGCAGAAATATTTTAAAATTAAACCTGATGCCGCCTTCGGTTATAGCATGGGAGAAAGTACCATGATGTATTCATTAGGAGTGTGGTCAAATGCGGATCAAGGAAGTCAATTTGTTCATTCTTCTCCCCTATTTCATACCCGTTTAATGGGAGCTAAACAAGCCGTTGCAGAATATTGGGGTCAACCGATAGATGAAAATTCATGGAGTAGTTATGTTTTAATGGCTACAGCTGAAGCAGTTCAAGAATGTTTAAAAACAGAAAGTAAGGTTTATTTAACTCATATTAATACCCCTCAAGAAGTTGCGATCGCAGGAGATTCTCAAGGTTGTTTACGGGTGATTGAAAAATTACAATGTGATCGGTTTCGTTCGCCTTCTGATATGGTTTTACATTGTGAAGTTATGCAATCAGAATACAATGAGTTTCTTAAGCTAAATACTGTGACAATGGGAACACCACCTGATACTATTTTTTATTCCTCTTCTCATTATGATTCTCTGACCTTAGAACAAGAGAAAATTGGTGATCATTTAAGTCAAGGAATGTGTAAAATGTTAGATTTTCCTCGCTTAATTGAACGCACTTATCAAGACGGAGTGAAAATCTTTCTAGAATTAGGATCAGGAGGAAGTTGTTCTCGTTGGATATCAGAAACTCTTGGTCAAAAAGAGCATCTTGCATTGTGTATTAATCGTCGAGGTGCTGATGATTTAGCGACCATTATTAAGATGTTAGCACAATTAGTCAGTCATGGGGTAGAACTAGACTTATCCCCTCTTTATTTAACAGATGAAGCAGAAACATTAGAGGCGATTTTTAAGACAGTGTTAACCACAGCACCCAAAGCTAATATTGAACCCCAAACTGAGCTACAAAATTCAATTATTCGAGAAAATACTGCTTCTCAAAAAGTCGCTGTTTTAGTCGCTTCTTCTACTCAACTTCTTTCCCAAGTTCAAACCATTTCTACGGTTGATCATTCAAGAACAAGCGTTATTTCTTCTCATCCTAAAACCGTTAAACCTTGTTTATTTGATCAACCTGAGATCCTCGAATTTATTGAAGGTAAAGTCTCTAAGGTTTTTGGTCAAGAATATGAACCCATTGATCATTATACCCAACGAGTCAGAATGCCGTCTCCTCCCTTTTTGTTTGTCAGTCGGGTGACTCAATTAGAAGGAAAATTAGGTGATTATAAATCAGGTTTCATCGAAACAGAATATGATGTACCAGAAGATGCTTGGTATGCAGTTGATGGTCAATTAACGGTAGGAATTTGTCAAGAAGCCGGCCACGGACTCCTGATGCTATTAGGTTATATCGGGACAGATTTTGAAAATCAAGGAAAACGATCTTTCCGTTTATTAGATTTATCTGCAACCTTCTTATTTGAACAACCGGAAAACGTTAAGTTGTTACGGTGTCGAGTTAAGATCACATCTTCGGTTAAAACTGATGATAGCTTATTAATTTTCTTCCAAGGAGAGGTGTTAATTGGCGATCAAGTTTGGATGAAATTTCATGACGGTTGTGCTGGACTCTTTTCTGATGAAGAATTAGAAAAAGGACAGGGAATTGTGCTAAAAGAGGCTGAAGAAAAAGAACGAAACTTGATTAAAAAACAACAGTTTATTCCTCTTTTAACCTGTTCTAAGTCATTCTTTAAAAAAGAAGAACTTCTTAATCTAAGTCAAGGAAATATTGAGGCTTGTTTAGGGAAAATCTATCAACAAAATGGCTTAAATTCTTCCCTCAGATTACCCCCAGAAAAACTCTTAATGTTAGAGAAAGTGATGATGGTAAATCCTCAAGGAGGAATAGCTGGACTAGGGTTAGCAGTGGGATCAAAACAGATCACCCCTGAGGACTGGTATTATTCTTGTCATTTTAAAAATGACCCCACTTTACCGGGGAATTTAATGATTGAAGGAAGTATCCAACTGGTGCAATTTTATTGTTTATGGTTAGGGTTACAAACTCACACGAAAGATGCTCGTTTTCAGGTGATTCCTAATCAAACCCAAGCAGCCCGTTTTCGGGGACAAGTGACTCCCCAACATGGAACTTTAATGTATCAAATGGAGGTGTTAGAAATTGGACTTTCTCCTCAACCTTATCTTCTGGCTAATGTGGATGTTATTTTTGGCGGAAAAACCATTGCTAGTATTAAAAATATTGGTGTTCAACTGGTAGAAAAAACAGCTACCATTCCCAGTATATTCCAACCCATTGAGTCAGTAACATTCCCCCATATTTCCCAATTATCAAAACAGCCATCAGTTTTATTTAATGAAAACCAATTAAAAACCTTTGCTAAAGGATCGGTGGCTGCTTGTTTGGGATCAGAATTCGATATTTATGAAAATCGTCAATCGGTTCGTTTACCTAATGGGGAGTTTCAGTTAGTCAGTCGGGTATTAGACATCGAAGGTAAACGTCATGAATTGCAAAAACCATCGGAAATTATTACCGAATTTGATGTCAAAGAAAATGCTTGGTTTTATAACCATAATGCCTATCCCACTTTGCCCTACTGTACTTACATTGAAATTGCAGGTCAACCTTGTATTTTCTTAGGGGTTTATATGGGAGCAACTTTATTATTCCCAGAAGATGATCTTCATTTTCGTAATTTAGATGGACAGGGGACAATTCTCAAAGAAATTGACCTCCGTAATAAAACCATTACGGATAAAGTTCGTCTCCTTTCTACTACCGCTATTCAAGGGGCAATTATTCAAAAGTTTGAGTTTGAATTATCTTGTGAAGGTGAACCTTTTTATCGGGGAAATATGGTCTTTGGAGACTTTAGCACAGCCGTGTTAGCGAATCAAGTGGGACTTGATGGCGGAAAACGTCTTAAACCTTGGTATCAACTGAATAATTTATCCGATTTAACCGTACAGGAAATTAATTTACAAGATTCCTTAACTCACGAAAACTTCTATTCAGTAAATCCTGAAAAACCCCACTATCGTCTTTCTCAAAATTATCTTGATTTTATCGAAAAAGTTTTCTTAATTCAAGATGGGGGTAAGTATCAAAAAGGATATATTTATGCCAGCCAATCAATTACTCCCGAAGATTGGTATTTTCCCTTCCATTTCTATCAAGATCCGGTGATGCCTGGTGCATTAGGCGTTGAGTCTATTCTTCAAGCTATGCAAACTTATGCGCTGCAATTAGACTTAGGCAAATCTTTCAAAAATCCTCGCTTTGGTCAAGCCATTAATCATCAAATTACATGGAAATATCGAGGACAAATTACACCCGAAAATCGTTTAATGTCTTTAGAAGTGCATATTTCCGATATTCGAGTCGAAGATGATGTAATCACAATTATCGGAGATGCCAGTCTTTGGAAAGAAGACTTAAGAATTTACGAAATTAAAGACATCGCCTTGTGTCTATTAGACAATGAACAGTAAATAGTAAACAGTAAACAGTTATCAGTTAGCACCCATCTCTTTCCCTCAGTTTCAAGTCAACAATAATCGAGAAATAAACCTCATGCTTACCACTCCCCTTACAACGTCTATCTCCTTTGATAGTGAAGGAATTCGAGAAAAATTAGGCAATTTAGAGCAACCTTGTTATGTATATTGGAAAAATAACCAGATAGGACTTTCTCACCAACCTAATGCTGATATACTGCCCCATAGCATGATTAATGCCCTATCACCCCAACAATTAGGCGATCGCGCTTTTTGTGACTTTCATGGGTTAGACTATGCTTATGCAGCCGGTGCAATGGCTGGGGGCATTGCTTCCGAAGATTTAGTCATTTCTTTGGGAAAAGCCGGATTTTTAGCCAGTTTTGGGGCAGCTGGGTTAGTTCCCCAACGGGTTGAAAAAGCCATTCACACCATTCAAGAAGCTTTACCCAATGGACGATATGCCTTCAATTTAATCCATAGCCCCTCAGAGGAAGCCCTAGAACGGGGTTCAGTGGAACTTTACCTCAAATATGGGGTAAGAACTGTTGAAGCCTCTGCTTACCTGGATTTAACCCCCCATATTGTCCGTTACCGAGCATCAGGATTACATCTAAATTCTCAAGGCGATATTGAAACCCAAAATAAGATCATTGCCAAAATTTCTCGGACTGAAGTTGCTCAGAAATTCTTAAAACCTGCTCCCCCTAAACTGCTGAAAGCTTTAGTTGAACAAGGACAAATTACAGCCTTACAAGCAACTTTAGCTGAAAAAGTTCCTTTAGCCGATGATATAACCGTTGAAGCTGACTCTGGTGGTCACACAGATAATCGTTCTTTGGTTTGCCTTCTCCCTTCTATTATTGCCTTACGCAATGAGATTCAACAACAATATCAGTATGAGCGTTCTATTAGAGTGGGGGCGGCCGGTGGCATTAGTACCCCAGAATCAGCTTTAGCAGCCTTTATGATGGGAGCGAGTTACATTGTGACGGGTTCGGTGAATCATGCTTGTATTGAAGCGGGAACATCTGAACATACCAAACAATTATTAGCCCAAGCAGCAATGGCCGATGTGGTAATGGCCCCTTGTGCTGATATGTTTGAAATGGGGGTGAAAGTTCAACTCTTAAAACGGGGAAGTTTATTCCCCATGCGCGCGCAAAAATTATATGATTTGTATCAAACTTATGAGGGAATTGATGCCATTCCGACCGAGGTTCGTCAAACCATAGAAAAGCAAATTTTCCAAAAACCATTAGAGGCAGTTTGGCAAGAAACCGTTGCTTATTTTCAAGAGCGAGATCCCGAACAAATTGAACGAGCGAATAATAATCCTAAACGGAAAATGGCTTTAATTTTTCGCTGGTATTTAGGGCTTTCTTCTCGTTGGGCAACCAGTGGACAGCCACAACGAACCATGGATTATCAAATTTGGTGTGGTCCGGCGATGGGTTCATTTAACGATTGGGTTCGAGGAACTTATTTAGAATTTTCCGAAAATCGCAAAGTGGTGGATGTAGCTATGCACATCATGCGCGGTGCAGCTTATCTCTATCGTCTGCAAAGTCTGAAGTTACAGGGGGTTAATCTTCCGTCCCACTATCATTTTTATCGTCCCACTCCCCTTTAAAAACCCTCTTAAGCTAAACGGCTTTTACTTCGGATCACCGATATAGACTCCAAAAGGGTTATAGCTATTGGATCATGCAGGTTAAGCGCCGTTTAGCTTACTACCCCGTTTCGGAGATGTAGGCGGACGGTTGGCCGATGAATTAT
>NZ_JADBRW010000435.1:0-3741 GCF_020247025.1 Microcystis sp. M109S1 | reverse complement strand
TTCCGAAAGTCCTTGACTTGTTTCAGTTTTTCTATTAAGCTCAACATATATTTAAAAGGTTGCCGGTCACTTCTCATTTTACCTGACGGTGATCGCTTTTACTTTTGATATTCTGATGGGAGAATGAAACAGCCCTACCCTGACGGGAGAGTTAAACGGTTTTTGGAGCGTCCGTGTTACAGGTAACTGGCGCATTGTCTTCCGATTTGAAGATGGAAATGCTCTCGACATTGACCTTGTAGATTATCATTGAGGGAAAAAACATGATGACCCTGAAAAATCCCGTACATCCCGGCAGAATTGTCAAAAGTTCGATTGAAGAGCTTGAATTGACCGTTACGGCTGCGGCAAAAATGCTGAACGTGTCACGCTCTAGACTATCTAACCTAATCAATGGCAAGGCGGGGATTTCCCCGGAAATGGCTGTGCGTTTGTCAAAGACAATCGGTAAGCTAAACGGCTTTTACTTCGGATCACCGATATAGACTCCAAAAGGGTTATAGCTATTGGATCATGCAGGTTAAGCGCCGTTTAGCTTAGTACCCCTGCTTTCTGGCTGCGCCTCCAGATGAATTACGATCTTGCTGAGGTTAAAAAACAGGAAGATAGAATTATTGTGAATCCGATTGGGTTACAACACCAAACAACATTGGGTTAGTGCGATCTCGAAGAGATCCGCCTTCGACGGTGCGCTGCTTCAGTTGGCAGAGCAGATAGAATCAGAAGAATTAAGCCTAAACAGTAGCTATCTTTCATTGTAGGGAAAAGGGCAAAGGTTTAAGAGAAAATTATCATCTTCCCCTTGTCAGACTTCTGCAAGCAGTCTATTAATTACTATTTTCTTCAGGAGGAGAAGGTGATAAAACGGGAGGAGCGATCGGTTCAATTTTATCCTCATTAACCGGGGGATTAATCACCTCTGGAACAGGAGAAGGAGAAGGGGAAGGAGAAGGGGAAGGAGAAGGAAGGGGAGAAACTTGAGGACTCGGCTCCGTTTCAGGAAGGGGAACAGGAATAGGAATTACTTCTTCTGGGGTGGGACTAGGAGTTAATTCTGGAGTCACTTCTGGACTAGGAATCACCTCTGGGGTAGGAGTCGGGGATGGGGTAGGAGTCGGGGAATAAATGGGAGTCCGTTGACGAGAAGGTCGTCGGATAGGGGGAAAATCTTGGGAGGGAGGAGGAATGATTTCAGGACTAGGAGAAGGTTCAGGGGTTGGTGATGGTTCAATTTCCTCATTTTTGGGTAAAAGAGCCATAAATCCCCGATATCCTAGGGCAAAAGCCGCAATTGTCACCGCAAAAATCAGCAAAATCGACAGCCAAGGATTCTTTTTTTCCCCAGAATTGGGTTTAATAACCACAGTGGGGGAGACGGTTGGTTTTGGGGGTGTAGAGGACTTTAATCGGGGACTATGGGGAGAAACCGCGATAGTCGGTTGGGTGGACAAATCGGGGGATATTTCTGCCAAAGCTGCCAACATTTCCCTAGCAGTAGCAAACCGATCCCGGGGATGAAAACGGATCGCTCGATCGATTACCATAGCTAAATTAGGATTAACATTTTCTGCCTCCTGTCGCCAGAGAATTTCCCCCGTACGCGAGTCAGTTTCTAGATATTGGGGAGTTTTTCCCGTTAATAAAAAAATCGCCGTTAAGCCTAGGCTGTAAAGGTCACTAGAAAAGACCGGTCTCCCGGCAGCCTGTTCCGAAGCCATATAACCGGGGGTGCCAAGGGCGATCGAATAGGCACTTTTTCCCGTAGGATCGAGTAAGGTGGCGACTGCTTCTTTCATTACCCCAAAATCGATTAAAACGGGCAAATTATCACTATTTCTTAAGATAATATTATCGGGTTTCACATCCCGGTGAATAATGCGGCGACTGTGAATAAAATCAAGAACAGGCAGTAAATTATCTAAAATCGTCCGCACTGCTGAGGAGGATAAATTTCCCTGTCGTTGCTGTTTTTGGGTTAGTGTCTCCCCTTCAATCCATTCCTGCACCAGATAGAAATGATTATCTTGGGCAAAATAACCGTATAAACGGGGTATTTGGCGATTTTGCTCGCCCAATTCCTCTAAAACGCTTGCTTCTTTCTGAAAACGTTCTTTTAACCATTCTGGCATCTCCTCACTTTGAATAGCTGGCTGCAATTTTTTAATCACACAGCGCCGTTGAGAAGGCATATTCGTATCGATAGCGATATAAGTTTCCCCAAATCCCCCCCTAGCAAGGGTACTAACAATTTGGTAGCGATTGTTTAAAAGCACTAGATTCATTACCCTGAGAGTGCAAGCGTGGTCATAAATTGTTCCTAGACTAACATTCTTTTGTTAAGGAAAAAGTCAAGGGAAAAACTAGAGTCAAGTCTAAGGAATCCAGCGAGGGATTTTCGTCCACAAAGGTGCATTATCTTGACTACTCATCTCCTGAAAACTTTGATAACAATCGTAGGCGCGATTAAGATGGGCAGTGATTTCTGTAGCATTGGGATGAGAATTGCGATCGGGATGCCAATAACACAAGAGAGTTTTATAATTATTTTCAATATGGCTAGTCTTGCTCAAAGGAGTAATCCCCAAAACTCGCCACCAAACGGGATTAGCCGACTCCATAATCATCACGGCCAAGAAACGGGGCGAAGGATAGAGAATTTGGGCGATTAATGACCAATCTGCCCCATAACACAGCCGATAAACCGCTTTAACCCGCTCTTTTCCCAACTGTTGACAAGCTTGTAGATGCCATTGACGAAAATCCCTCCGCATCTGCTGATGAGTTCGCAAATCTCGCTGGGCAAATCTGCCCTCAGCTAGTTTATTAGCCCCAATAGTGTTAAAGTTACCATTAGCGATCGCTTTTAAGTCCCAGTAAAGATGATAAGCTAAACGGCGCTTAACCTGCATGATCCAATAGCTATAACCCTTTTGGAGTCTATATCGGTGATCCGAAGTAAAAGCCGTTTAGCTTAAAAAGGATCTTGACCCAAGGCCAGACTTTCCAGAATTTCCTTAGCGTAACCTCTAGCCGGATTTAATTGCAATAATTCCCGTAATTCCCGACAAAACTGCTCATTTTCAGGCATACTGCACCATTGCCAATAGTTAATATCTGGTTTTGCCAGAGACTGCTGATAGAAACTGCGCCAGACTTGCGGAACAGTACAGGCGATCGGGGTAGCCAAAGGAGTAGCCAAGGGATAAAATTGACCCTTTAAAGAGCTTTCAGGAGCATCTTCCAGCAAACAAGCAAGATGATAGGCGGGATGACTACGGGGCGTTTTTTGGGGGCTAATAAACCAAAAAGCCGTTAAAATGACAATTAAGTACAAGAGGAGAGAAAGAATTTGCTCCGCCATCGCAACTTTTAGTTAGTCTGCTGAGTTACTCGAAGAATTATAATTGGTGCTATGGTCGCTGAAAAGTTCTTTGTATCTCGGCTGATTGTCAGGAATCTGCCTAAAGGAGTTTGTTTGCAGTAGGTTAATCTGGCTAACAGGCTTCTGGGGGTCATATACGGAAAAGTTCGCTGCAATTCCGCTAAAACGGGGTGATATGCCGAAAGTTTCCACATATCCTTACTCTGGTTATTCGGAAAGTGGCTCTTCTAGGTTCTGTGTGAGCATGGTATAATAGTAACACAGAACAGGAGGTGGGTTATGTGGATAAATTTTGAGCAACTCCTCGATTTACCAAATGTAACAGTGGTCAATTATCAAAAAATTGAGCAGACAATTTT
>NZ_JADBRW010000434.1:0-9350 GCF_020247025.1 Microcystis sp. M109S1 | reverse complement strand
TTGCGGGAATATCGGCGGGAAAAAGGCGTTAAATATCCGTGAGTGGGAATGTCTTTTCTGTGGAACTTTTCATGATCGAGATGTAAACGCTGCGGTAAATATCAAGGTCGCCGGAGGACATTCGGAGACTTTAAATGGACGGGTCGGAAAGCGTAAGACTTCTGTTAAAGAAGCAGCATCCCGGGTCGCGTCAACCCCATTCAGCGACCATTCTAAAAAGGTGGCGTGGTGAGGAATCGCCGTCCGTTTTACGGCGGCGAGGATGTCAACGCTCTCTTCTGTCAAAGGCAGAAGCACTATCTTCTTCATGAATCGGCAAAATTCACTAAAATAGCAATAGACCAAATCAGAGAGAAAAAATTAGCTATGGCAACTACATCCGAAGACGTATGGCGACTCTTAGCCGAATTAGCGACTGCTCAAGCTGAATTAACTGCCGCTCAAAAAGAAACTGACAAACAACTGAAGGAAGTTAGTCAGCAACAGAAGGAAAACGCGCAACAACAGAAGAAAACTGACAAACAACTCAAAGAATTAGGGCAGCAAATTGGGGGACTCGGTGCCAAATTCGGCAGCTTTACCGAAGGACTTGCCCTTCCTTCAATGGAAAAGATTCTCAGACAACGCTTTGGTATGGAAGTTGTTAGTCCTAGTGTGCGAGTCAGTAAAGATGGAAAACACCTAGAAATTGATGTTCTTGCCTATACCAATGGTGAGCTAAATACTGCTTATATCGTCGAGGTTAAAAGTCATGCCAGAGAGGAGTCTATTTCACAATTAAAAAGCATTTTGCAACGGTTTCGCAGCTTTTTCCCTGAACACAAAGATAAAAAACTCTATGGCATATTAGCGGCGGTTCATTTATCATCAGAATTACGGGAAAAAATTCTGCAAGAAGGGTTTTATGTGGCTCGGATTCATGACCAAGTATTTGAATTGGATATTCCCGATAATTTTCAACCTCGACTTTATTAAAAATTTAGATGTAATCCTAAATCCTGTTATTAAAAACTGATTATTTATTCCCCCTTTCGCCGTTCGGCGGTTCGACCGACCTCACCGTCGAAGCCTTTTGCCTGTCCTGATATGTAGCCTATACTCAACGGATTTAGTATAAGGCAAAGCCGTCCTAAAAGCACGGGGTTTCAAACCGAGGATTTGCGATGATACAATAAAGTTAGGCAAAAATGCGATCGCAAGAGATAAAGCATGGTTCAAGCACCCATCGAACCCCAACTTTTCTATCCTGACTCCGACGGTAAACCTATGTCCGACAACACAGTTCAATATCGCTGGATTGTTCGCTTGGTTGCCAATCTCAAGTATTTATTTAAGGAGCAAACCGTCTTTGTCGCCGGGGATTTGCTCTGGTATCCCCAGCAGGTAACTGTACCACCCGCTCCCTGTCAAGCTCCTGATGCCATGGTGGTTTTCGGTCGTCCACCGGGTGAGCGCGGCAGCTATAAACAATGGGAAGAAGACAATATTGCTCCCCAGGTGGTGTTTGAAATCCTCTCTCCGAGCAATAGTGCCAGGGAAATGCTCAAAAAGCAGTCTTTCTATCGGGAGCATGGGGTATTAGAGATGTTTTTCTATGACCCAGACTCCCATGATTTCTGGGGATTGGTGCGGGCCAATCAGCAAGAGGATTTTTTCCCGGTAACGGCCTTGAATTTTCCTTGGACTTCCCCAATACTAGGGATTCGGTTTGAGATGTTTGAAGAGGGTTTAGAGGTCTTTTATCCCAATGGGGAACGATTTAAAGACCCTGAAACCCTCTTTGAGGAACGCGACCAAGCACAACAAGAACGCGATCGCGCTTTTGCCCGATTACGGGAATTGGGCATTGATCCGACACAGTTGTGACTATAATTAATCTTCAGCGGAGATACCGTCATCTTCCACCACCGCTTCGGTGATAGGAGAGGGCGGAATTTCCGTTAAGGGAGATAAATCGGCAGGGGGGGCCACCACGCGATCGAGTTTTAGGGTTAAATAACGAATAACCTCATCACTTAAACGCATGGTGCGTTCCATGGGGGCGACTTGTTTGCCGGTTGCCTGATAATTCATCTGCACATAGACACCATCATTGAGTTTTTTGATGGGATAGGCCAGACGTTTTTTACCCCACACCTTAACTTCAATGTCTGTGGCGCTGTGTTCGCTAATCAGAGTCCGATAACGTTCCACTTGTTGCTGAACGACTTCTTCCCCTAAATCGGGACGGAGAATGTAAAGAGTTTCGTAGTTATTGCTCATGTCAGAATCCTTATGGACTAGAAGGCTTCTTTGTCAAGGCCAGGAGTTAATTGATTTTCATAACTCTCTAGCTTTTAATAAAGAAGCAAGGATATATGATCATACTACTATCCGAGAGTCGATCGCTAGTCATTCCCAGAAAAATATGGCGCAACGCTATGTACGAGTGAAACATCGTCAAGGACAAATCTTCTACGGACTGTTACAGCTAAACCGTAGCGTTGCCGTCTTTGATGCCCCTCCCTGGCAAGGAGGGCAACTAACCAAACTAGAATTAGAATCTGATAGCTACCAACTATTAGCCCCCTGTTTCCCGTCGAAAATTATTGCCGTGGGCAAAAATTACCGCGCCCACGCCGCCGAGATGGGAACACCTGTACCAGAAGAACCGCTTTTATTTCTCAAGCCACCGACGACAATTATTGCCGATGGTGAACCGATTTTTTATCCGCCCCAATCCCAAAGAGTGGATTATGAAGGAGAATTGGCATTAATTATCGGAGAAACCGCCAAAAACTGCACCACAGCCCAGGCCAGAAGCAAAATCTGGGGTTATACCATTGCTAACGATGTCACCGCTAGGGATTTACAGAAAAAAGATAGCCAATGGACGCGGGCGAAAGGATTTGACAGTTTTTGTCCCCTCGGCCCTTGGATTGTCCGGGAATTGAGTATCGGGGCCCAATTAACCACTTTTCTCAATGATGGCAGCGAACCCAAACAAAGCAGTTATCTCAGTGATATGGTTTTTCCCCCCGATGTCTTGGTGGCTTATATCTCCCAAGTGATGACCCTGCTGCCGGGGGATGTGATTTTAACGGGAACTCCCGAAGGAATCGGACCGATGCAGGTGGGGGATAAGGTTCGGGTGGAAATAGAAGGCATCGGGGTTTTGGAAAATAGCGTCATGGCAGCAGCATCAATTAACGATAATTAACAATGCGGGCGAAGACGGCGGGGTCTAGACTTGCCCCACCGACTAAAGCCCCGTTTATCTGCGATTGAGCCATAATTTCATCGATATTATCGGGTTTTACCGAACCACCGTACTGAATGGTTACTTCGGGATTATCTAATTGTTGCCGAATCAAACCGATAACGCGGTTCGCTTCCTCGCTTTCGCAGGTTTCCCCCGTGCCAATCGCCCAGATGGGTTCGTAGGCGATAACGAGGTTTTTTTGGTCAACATTGACTAAACCTGCTTGAATTTGCTTGATAATTACCTTTTCCGTTTCTCCGGCATCTCTTTGGGCTTTACTTTCTCCCACGCAGATAATCGGGATTAAACCTTGTTTTTGGGCAGATATGACCCTTAAATTGACGGTTTCATCGGTTTCGCCAAAATATTGCCGGCGTTCACTGTGACCGATAACCACATAGTGAACCCCAATTTCGGTTAACATATCCGCCGAGATTTCGCCCGTATAAGCCCCCGATTTTTCCCAGTGGACATTTTGCGCCCCCAGACGGATACGACCACCGTGGAGGGTTTTAGAGAGGACAGCTAAAGCGGTGAAAGGCGCGCAAAGAACTACTTCTCGGTCGTCGGGGGTTTCATCTAGATGGGATTTAAAATCTTGCAAAAACTCCAAAGCTTCTCTTTGGGTTTTGTACATTTTCCAGTTACCTGCAATAACAACTTTCGGCACAGCTTAATTAATTTAGTAGATTTGATAATTTATGGTACATTTTACTGTAAGCCTTTTTGTTACCCTAAGCAAGATCACCGATAATCGCTGTTTGTCGTGAACAGATTTCTTTAATACTTTTACCTGTACCTAGGGCTGGCTGAATAAATCTAAAAACTTTGTTGGATAAGGCTTTTAGACTTTTTTTCCCTCAAAAAGTGCCGACCATTGGAGTGATCGGGGGTAAAATTCCGGGACTTTTTCCCTGAAAATTAGGTAACTGACTACCTCAAAATCGGTAAAACCCTACACCCTACACCCTACACCCCACACCCTGCCCCCACGAAAAACTTTTTGCCGCAGACCCTACCTATGCCCTAGTCCCCTACCAAATCCTCATGCGAACCTTAGCGATCGGCGATATTCATGGTTGCTCGAAAGCTCTAGATCACTTGCTAGAGATCGTCAATCCCAAACCGCAAGATACTCTAATCACCCTCGGTGATTACGTTAATAAGGGCAGAGACTCGAAAGGGGTGATCGATCGCTTGATTTCCCTACATAAACAGGGAAATTTGATTCCCCTCAAAGGTAATCACGAGATTATCATGCTGCAAGCCCGTCATAACCCCCTCAAACAGCGTCTCTGGTTAGAAAAAGGCGGTAAAGCCACGCTAAAATCCTATAGCGAAGGCCACCTGATTAAAATTCCTGAATCTCACTGGGATTTTTTAGGAAAAGTCTGTATAAATAGCTACGAAACTGCAAATCATTTATTTGTTCACGCTGGTCTCGATCCCCATCTACCCCTGGCCAGACAACCAGAATACAAACTCTTTTGGGAGAAATTTCAAGATCCAGCCGCCCATAGTTCGGGAAAAACCATGATTTGTGGTCATACCAGCCAAAAAAGCGGTAAACCGATTAATCTCGGCCATGCCATTTGTATCGATACTTGGGCCTACGGTAAAGGCTGGTTAAGTTGTTTAGATGTGGAAACGGGGAAATTGTGGCAGGTTAACCAGGGAGGAAATTTTCGGATTAGCCATATTCAAGATTATTATCGTCCATCCTCTCTACGTCAGGACATTAAGGACGGTTCGCCGATTTTTGGCGGTTCACTCTTGTCAAGAGCGGCAGCAATGACATTTAAGGGCAAATAACTGGGATAAACTCCCTCGCGAGCGCGTTTAATATCCGTTTCCTCTAGGGGAAGTTGGTATTTAATCGCAATTGCCTTGAGGATATCGCCGCGATCGATCACTCCCGCTACGGCGGAGGCTGGTGTTAACACCGTGATCATTGGGTCCGGGATGGTTTCCAATTTCTGCACCACCGTCACTAAGGGGGTTTTTTCCTCAACAGTGGGAATTTCTGCGAGGGGATGGGCAATATCAAGCAGTTGTTTTTCTGACCAGAAACTCCGCTCGATCGCCTGTAAATCTTCCACCCGAATTAATCCCCGATAACGTCCCTCGGACGCAGCAAAATAAGCAGTATTGGCGGCTGCTTGGTCTAAAACGTATTCTTGGGCGAATTCCTCTAGGGTTTGATGGGCGTTTAAAACCCGCCAATTTCTGCTCATCACCTCTCCCGCTGTGAAATTGAGGAGACTTTCCTGTAAATTAGTCAAATTATCGTAGGCGCGGGCATTTCTGAGGATAAACCAGCCTATTAATCCTAACCAGGCACCCCCCACATCTGCCGTCAAGAGAACCAAGAAAATCCCCAAAATAATCCCCAACCAACCGATTAATTGACCACTGATCGCAGCCCAATGTAACCCTTTCCAGCGATCGCCGGTCGCTTGCCAGACGATTGCTTTGAAAATTTGACCCCCATCGAGGGGTAAACCGGGGATAAGATTAAATAGAGCCAAAAACAGGTTAATTATCGCTAAATGTCCGCATATATAGGTTAAATTGGCGTTTAAATAGGGTAAGTGACTGGCTAGGGATAAGAGACAAAACAGGAGAAAACTAACGAGGGGTCCAGCGATCGCTACTTGCAGGGCCTGGGGAGGAGTCCGAGATTCTCGATCGATCGAGGCCATACCTCCAAAGAGAAACAGGGTAATGGAATTGACCTGGATGCCTTGGGAACGAGCCATGAAACTATGACCTAATTCGTGGAATAAAACCGAGATAAACAGCAATAAAGCCATGATTAAACCAAGTAACCACGCTAAAACAGAACTCTGGGCGGCCAGAGACTGAATTTCTGCATCAGTGGCATTGATCAGGGTGACAAAAGCCAGAATCAAAAACCACGAGGAATCAATATAGAGAGGAATGCCCAATAAAGAGCCGATTCGCCAATTTGTACGCATAATTTTCAGTGGGGAAGTGGGGAAATGGGGAAATGGGGAAATGGGGAAATGGGGAAATGGGGAAATGGGGAAATTCAACTAAAACCCTAAAACCCTAACCCCTAACACCTGTCCCCTAACACCTGTCCCCTTTTAGGACATTTGGAAAATAAAAGTCATTTTGTCCCCTTTACCGAGGGAAATGCGATCGCCAGCCCGGAGACGATGACGATTGCCGGGGGGTAGGGGATTGTGATTAACGTAGGTTCCGTTAGCGCTGCCCGTGTCTTCGAGGTAATAGATGCCCGCTTCGACGCGGATATCGGCCTGAACCCGGGAGACGATATCAGAATCGGGAAAACCGGAAACATCGATATCGGGGGGAATGCGATCGTTAGGTTTGCCGATATGAATTACCGATAGATGTAGGGGTAATTCAATTTTGCTATCGGTTTGCAGGTGCTGCAAACTAGCTATTTCCGTCTGTAAGCGGGTGGCAGCCGGAACTGGTGGAGGAGCAACAGGAGGAGGTGCGATCGAGGCGACGGTGGGTGTAGGGACTGGTGGGACGGGTTCAGGTTCCGATTCGGGTTGGGCTGCCACCATGGGAACGGAATTAGGCGGTAAATTGTAGCCACACTGACCGCAAAAGGTGGCATCAGTTTGGATGGTTGCCCCACAACTAGGACAGGAAGACATCCGCGGCAAGGGAGTGTAACAGGCCTCGCATTGACTGGCCTCATCGGGGTTAGTATGTTCGCAATTAGGACAAACGATCATTTTTAAGGAAAAAGGAAAAAGTTAAAAAGCAGATTAGGGTTTTAGGGTTTTAGTTGACCCTATTCTCTAGACAAAAGAGGAACCAGCGGCCGCATCGAGCAACCAATATAATTCCCCGGCCGGGGGGTGGATGAGACGGGAAGGATAGGAGAAAGAGTCACCATAGGCAGAGAAAATCTCATGTAGAGCGGGGCGTTTACTTTCGCCGGCAGCGATAAAGATCACACAACGGGCCTGATTGATCAGGGGAACGGTAAAAGTTAAGCGGGGATTGCCGTCTTTCTCGCCGACGGTGATACAGCGATCGCTCACCGTTAAAGCTGCCGTGTGGGGAAAGAGAGAGGCGGTGTGACCATCATCGCCCATTCCCAATAAAATCAGGTCAAAAACGGGAAAATCGGGAGAATTGACCCCAAACCATTGGCGGAGATGATCATCGTATTTTTGGGCGGCCAGCTGGGGATCGGGGTCATCCGTGGGCATAGGATGAATATTAGCGGCCGGGATCGGTATGCGATCGAGCCATGCTAACCGGGCCATGCGTTGATTACTGTCAGGATGCTTGGGACTAACGTAGCGCTCATCTCCCCAGAAAACGTGAATTTTTGACCAGTCGAGGGGTTGAGAGGATAAAGCCTCGTAGAGAGGTTTCGGGGTACTACCGCCGGACAGAGCGATCGTAAAATAGTCCTGTTGGTCGAGGCTGGTTGTGATTTTTTCCAGAACCAGCGCCAGAGATTTTGCGATCAGAGCTTGTTTATCAGCTAAAACTTCCACCAATTTCTGCATGGGTTTTGTTATCAACTCAGGGGGCTGTCTTTACTATAGGCTAACCATTCAGGACTCATCTGAGAGCTTGGGAAAATTTTATTCTTTGAAAGGGATTAAGTTTACCGATACCATATTGAGGTAATATTTCTAGAGTCGATTCTCGAAGGGGGTTGACAAGCAGAACGATTTAACCATAGTGTTGGGCAGGAGGTCGAGCAAGAGTTAATTAGAAATTGCAGTTTGTCAGAGTGCCTCTCGGCAAAATCCTTCTGGGAACCCCCAGGGAGAACTTTTAAACAGGCTAATGAATCTATTCATTGACATACCATTACAGAAACAGCGATGAACAGCTTTACTTCTTTGTCCCTGAAATTAGCGGGATTGGTTTTCATTATTTCCTTCCTTTTGGATGGGTTTATCCTGCCGCTGCCCTATCGATTCAGTCAATCCCAATGGCAGGTAGGGTTCGTCACCACCTTTGTCGATCGAGGAATTGTTCCTCTCCTGGGTATCGTTCTCGTTTTAATCGCTTACTGGATTGACGCTAACAATAGAGATGTCATTCCTAGAAAATCCCGCTTTGAATTGCGTTGGCCGATCTTTTTGCTTTCTGCACTGTTAGGCTTAGTTTTTCTGTTGATGATTCCTGTTCATATCAATAATATCAACCAGATTAAAAACAACGCTTTGACTCAAATTGAACAGGGTGTTGACCAAGGGGAGGGACAAATTCAAGCTTTCTTAGCCCAGTTAAATACTCTATCGCAAAATCCCCAACTATTAGAACAGGAGATCTCTCAGAGAAATCAAGTAATTGAAACTGGTCGTTTCCAAGGACAACCGATCAACACGGAACAGTTACAGACCCTCCGCCAACAAAGAGAACAATTAACTAATTTACGGGATTTATCCAAAAAACCGAAGGAGTTTAAACAGCGATTAGATGAGATCAAAAATCAGCTACAAACTCAGCTGCAAGATCGACGAAAACAGGCAGAAAGCCAAGCTAACTTGGAGGCTTTGAAACAGTGGTTAAGAATTGGTATTCAAAGTATGTTGCTATCGATTTGCTATAGTTTGATCGGTTGGTTAGGCATTCGAGAACTAGGTAGTATGAAAAAACGCACCGCCTAAGCAGGGGGTTTATCTTAATGATGAAGTATAAAGTTTTCGTTTTCGGGAGTCAGAATTCTCCGAGTCAGGAGACGAGCGCAGACAAGAGCATACTTCATCCTTAGGATCAAAGCTGTAACTACTTAAATATTCAGCCACAAAGGGCATCATTTGCTGATGCTCTTTTATTTATTAGACCTTTTGCATAATTAATTTTTGGTGGTTCAAAAACGTCCTATAAGCTGTTCGTAATTTAAATTGCTTGTTGAGACGAGGCAATAGGCAATAGGCAAAAGGCAATGGGCAAGAGGCAAGAGGCAAGAGGCAAGAGGCAAGAGGCAAGAGGCAAGAGGTAAGCCCCCCCCGATGTTAGGGTTGATTCATTTAAATTAAGTACAGCTGATTTTGAGTCAATAAATTCGCCTGAAGATTCTCAAGTTGATCTTTCTCGAACCAAAAGAGTTAGTCACAATAACTAATCTTTAATC
>NZ_JADBRW010000433.1:0-2716 GCF_020247025.1 Microcystis sp. M109S1 | reverse complement strand
TGGAACTTTTCATGATCGAGATGTAAACGCTGCGGTAAATATCAAGGTCGCCGGAGGACATTCGGAGACTTTAAATGGACGTGGAGGAAAGCGTAAGACTTCTGTTAAAGAAGCAGCATCCCGTGAAGCGTCAACCCCATTGACGCGACCATTCTAAAAAGGTGGCGTGGTGAGGAATCGCCGTCCGTTTACGGCGGTGAGGATGTCAATCACGATAATTTTATTATGCCTAAGATCTACCGTCTTGCCCAAGGTCATTTAAACCTATTGGAAACCTGTCCACCCAGATTTCAAAAAGTCTATCTAGAGGAACTTAACACACCGGCTGACCCGGAGCAATTGCAGAGGCAAGAATGGGGTAGTCAGTTTCACCTATTATTACAGCAGCGGGAATTAGGGCTGCCGATCGCGTCTCTATTACAGGAAAATGAACAGTTAGAACATTGTTTAACAGCCCTATTAAAGGCTGCCCCGGCCATTGCCCAAAATCCGGGAGAAGCGAATCGCGAAGCGGAACATTCTCGTAGTTTAACTGTGGGTAATTATTTATTAACGGTTATCTATGATTTAATTTTATTAGAGAGCGATCGAGCCGTAATTTTTGACTGGAAAACCTACTTAAAACCTATCGATGCTGACAAACTAGCCAAAAATTGGCAGACGAGACTTTATCTGTATGTATTGGGAGAAACTTCTGCTTATCCTCTTGATAGTTTATCGATGACCTATTGGTTTGTGCAGTTACCCCGCAGCCCCGAACAAATTACTTTTAACTATAATCGGAAACTACACCAACAGACAGGGCGAGATTTACGCCGTTTATTGAAAGATCTCGATCGCTATCTATCAGCATACCAAAATGATTTAGTTAATTTTCCCCATCGTCCCGATTGTCAGCTTCATTGTCCCTATTATCTTGGACAAGAGCGATCGAGCAAAATAGAGTTACCCTCGATCGATCATATCCCTGAAATCAATCCTTTTGTCTAATTTTGCTAATTTCGTCAGAATTCAGCAGTCAGGAGATTGCTTTTATTTCTTCTCCCCACACCCTAACCCCACTCTGCAATAATTACTGGCGGCCAGAAATGCGTTGGTTTCATATCATACTTTGTGTTTTTTGTCAAAAAAACTTTTTTTTTGCAACAAAACTACACAAAAAAAAGATCATCGTTGTGGGTGAAATTGACTAATTTACCTGTCTTAACTAGGATCACCTTGTAGGTGTGGCAAGGGTTTCAACCACTGCTGCCCAAAAAAGCACAGAATAACCGACTATGAAATTCTACCAAATCGCTGTAACTATTGCAACATCGTTGTTAAATAAAAATCTTTCTCAATTAATTCTTAAGAATTTATAAATATTGCGGAATGTTAATTTAAATATTCTCAAGTGTTTAGAGTCAATAAATAATTTTTGCTTATCTTTGTCAAAAAATAGAACTCCTGCAAAAATCCCACATCTAGCATTGGGTTAGGAGTCAGGATTGAGGAGACAGTATTCAGGAGATTATTTTTATTTATCCTTCCCACACCCCACTTCCCACTTCCCACTTCCCATTCTCGACAATTCTCCTTCCCCGCCCCGATAATAACAAAAGACAGATCGATCGCTTGCGCTCATGACCGGCAACCACTACCAGACCTTAGAAATCAGCTATAAATCGACCCCTGACGAGATTAAACAGGCCTATCGGCGTTTAGCAAGAAAATTCCATCCCGATAGTCAAAACGATAGTGCCAGTCACGATAAAATCGTCGCTATTAACGCCGCCTACGAGATATTAAGCGATCCGAGACTAAGAAAAGACTACGATAACCAACTAATCAGCAATTCTCCGGAAAAGCGCGCCCAACGCACTGCCACCGCCCAAGCAAATTACCATCGTTACAAAGAAGCAGCCCGGGAAGACGAAGCCCTGGTCAAACAGTGGTATAACCAGACCTATAGCCCGATTAATCGGCTGATCGGTCAAATTATCCGGCCTCTCAAAGGTCAGATCGATCACCTATCTGCCGATCCCTTCGATGATCAGTTAATGGCTGTTTTTCAAGACTATCTAGAAACCTGTCGCCAAAATCTCGATCGAGCCAAAACCCTCTTTTGCCAACGGCCAAACCCTGCCAAAATGGCCAAAGTGGCCGCTTCTCTTTACTACTGTCTCAATCATCTCACTGATGGACTAGAAGAATTGGAAACCTTTACCCTTAACTACGATGATCGCTCTCTCCACACCGGCCAAGAAATGTTTCGCATGGCCCAGCGTTTACAGGTGGAAGCTAAACAGATAGCCAGTCAGTGCCAAAATTAGACCTCTTGTAAAAATCAAAAATTGTTGTTAGGGTTAGGAGTCAGTAGCCAGTAGTCAGGAGAATTAAGAATGAATAACAATCAATTAAATGGTCTATTTACAGATTTTAGGCCATTTAATCCTTATTTTTGCAGTCTTTGAAGCTTGAAAAATTAATTATCGAAAATTTGGGTTAAAACCCCGTCGTTTTACGACGGCTTTTCTTGATCTTTAATATAGCACTTAAGAACTTCCAGGGTTGCACCTATCAGTTATCAGTTATCGGTTATCAGTTATCAGTGGGTAAGTCATCAGTTATCAGATGTGAGTTTTTAAGTGTGCAGTATTAAATAGAAGTTTCCTCCTGTCTTTTTAATGTTTACTGTTTACTGATTACTGTTTACTGATCACTGATTATAGAGTGT
>NZ_JADBRW010000432.1:0-4568 GCF_020247025.1 Microcystis sp. M109S1 | reverse complement strand
TGTGTGGAAACGAGGTCTATACTGATAGAATATCCGCAAAATAGCCCTAAAAGTCTTGCCCGATAAGCATTTCACGATTCCATAAGCAAAAATTATCACACAAAGTCGAGAAGAGCCACCCTGCGACTAATGGCCAAAAATCAAATCCTGCGTTCAGCTTAAAGGAAAGATACCTTTTCTGATGGGACTCGCAGAGATAATATAATAGGACAAAAAGTAGATAATCCCAATTCCTAAGATACCCATAGTTCCCCCAGTTCAAAAATTTAGGAGGCTTGAAAAAAATGCCGATTGGTGTGGCTGAATTTGTCGAAAACCAGGAAACTCGCTGTCCTGTGGTGCTACTACTAGATACCTCTGGTTCAATGCTAGGGGAACCGATTAAGGCTCTCAATGATGGGATCAAAACCTTTCAACAGGATGTGATGCGAGATACCCAGGCGACGTTAAGTGTAGAAACTGCCATTATTACTTTTGGCAATGGAGGGGTTAAAACCGTGCAGGATTTTGTCGGAATTGACCAATTTACGCCACCTACTTTAACCGCAGGAGAGTTAACTCCCATGGGAAAAGCGATTGAATTGGCTTTAGATTTAATCGAAGATCATAAAGCGATTTATAAAAGTTATGGTATCCAATATTATCGCCCCTGGGTATTTTTAATTACTGATGGTGCGCCTACGGATCAATGGAATCTGGCGGCGCAACGGGTAAAACAAGCAGAAGCAGAAAATCGGGTTTTATTTTTTTCTGTAGGTGTTCAGGGTGCTGATATGGAGACGCTCAAACAGATTTCTAATAATCCCCCCGTGTTACTCAATGGTTTAGATTTTCGGGATTTATTTCAGTGGTTAAGTAACTCAATGAAACGAGTTTCTGGTGGTAAAATTGGAGAGGCGATCGATTTACCACCAGTGAATTGGGGACAAATTACCACCTAGAGGACAGTTAATTATGTGGAGAACATTATGTCAGTCGGTGGTCGGTAGTTTTCATATCCAAGCGGGATTACCCTGTCAAGATTACGGTGCTTATCAAGTATTGGGTCAGGATGTTTTGATTGGAGCCGTGGCCGATGGGGCCGGTAGTGCCAAACATTCGGATTTGGGTGCGAAAATAACAGTTAAAGCATCGCTGCAATTTTTAGAGGAAAATCTCAAAAAAACAGCATTAGCTGCCACTGGAACTGAAGCCGAATTAAAGGAAATATTCCGGCGACTGTTGGCTCATATTCAGCAAATTCTCCAAGAAGAAGCCGAAAAAGAACAGTTAGACATTAATGATCTAGCGACAACTTTACTGGTGGTTTTGGTTACTTCAAAACGATTAGCGGCGATGCAGATAGGAGACGGTTTTATTGTGTTCAAACCTGTGGGAGGAAATTATCAGTTATTGTTCCAGCCTGACAAGGGAGAATACATCAATGAAACCACTTTTGTTACTTCTAGCAATGCTTTGGAGGATATGCAAATAGGAGTTTTAACTGAGCCAGTTGCGTTTATTTGTGTGGCGACGGATGGGGTAGAAAAGGTATCTATCGATTATAAAAATTGGCAGCCTTTTCCGCCTTTTTTTCAGCCATTAGAAGAGTATTTGCAACAGACAGAAACTCCGTCGAAGGAAGACCTCAAAGAATTTTTAGAGCGGGAGGATTTAAATAAGTTAACAACCGATGATAAAACGCTACTCCTAGCTTTTTGTTTAAGAAACTGAGGGGTTTAAGAAACCGGGTTTGTTTAAGAAACCCGGTTTCTGTATCTAAAACGTCGTGCTTTGTAGGTTGATTCATGAATCAACCTACTATGGGAGCAAAAACCTGTACTTCCCTGCTCCCTAGAAACCCAACTCAATTATTAAAAAATGTTGGGTTTCACTATCGTTCAACCCAACCTACGATAAGACTGTGGACTAAGTAGATCATGAAAATTGACGAATTACTCAAAAACAAACGAGAAAAAATTATTGCTATTGCGGCTAAACACGGCGCAAATAATGTGCGAATTTTTGGTTCTATTGCACGGGGAGAAGCTGACGAAAAAAGCGATATTGATTTATTAATTGATTATTGTAGCGAACGTCGGAGTCCCTGGTTTCCCTTGCCGTTAATTAGAGAACTTGAAGCCTTGTTAGGCTGCAAAGTTGATATTGTTACCGAACAGGGACTTAAAGATAGAATCAGAGAGCGGGTACTTAAAGAAGCAATACCCCTCGCTCTAATAAAACTCGTATAATCTCAATGAGAAAGGCAAACAATCGTGAGCAGAAAATCTATCAAAAGCGACTTGAAGAGAATTGATGCGATGACGGATGAGAATATCGATTATTCTGATATTCCGCCGTTAAGTGATGAATTCCTTACCCAAGAAACAGTATCTTTTTCGCCATCAAAGCAGCAATTAACCATCCAACTAGATCAAGATATATTAGAATGGTTAAAAGCCCAAGGAAAAGGATATGAGACACAAATTAACTACATCTTGCGGGAAGTGATGGAACAGCAGCAGCAAAAAACAACGAACCTGATTTGATTACAAGGTTTGTTGTTGCGCTTCAGCACTCAACTCTGGCGAAAATTGGGCTAAAGTTAATTCGAGTAATCTGTATAAAACGGAGGTCGTCTATGGCAGATTTAATCGTCCGCAATATCGATGAAGCCATCGTCAAAGCTCTCAAAAAGCGAGCCAGCCAACAGGGTATCAGTGCCGAAGCCGAACACCGCAAAATCTTAGAAAAAGCCTTGCTGCAACCGCAACGAAAATCCTTGGCAGAGGTGCTATGCCAGATTCCCAACGTTGGCAACGATTCAGACTTCGATCGCATTCAAGATGACACAGCCAAACCAGTATTTAATTGATACTAATATTATTAGTAAGTGAGCAAGATTCTCACACTTATAATAAGTAGGTAGGTGTTAAAAGTTGTCAGACACCCCCCTTATCAAGGGGGGCAGGGGGGATCGAACCCAAAATCTATCTTCAATTTAATTATAACCAGCTACTTATATCTAACTTATTAGAAACGACTAGATAAATTTTTCTGAACAGCATAAATACTCGGAGATTTTTTGATGTCTTTAACTTATCGCTGTCAACGACAGAATAGCCCAATTACCCTAACGCAAGAACTTGCCAACAGTGGCGAAGCGAAAGTATGGCACACTAACTTTAATGGCTACTTAGCGAAAATCTACCACAATCCCCATAATGAACGGATAAATAAATTACAATTAATGGTGAGATATTGCCCCAGGGATCCTAACGCTCACCTTAACCATATTTCCTTCGCTTGGCCCTATTCTATCTTAGAAGATAACCAGGGAGAAGTTGTCGGGTTTTTAATGCCAAAAGTGGTGGGTTCAGAAACATTATTAAAGATTTGTACGCCCATAATGAGAAGAAAATACAAGTTAGAAACTAATTGGTATTTTCTTCATGTAGTAGCGCGGAACATAGCCGCTATTATCGAAGCAATTCACGTTAAAGGTTATGTTTTAGGAGACATAAAGCTAGAAAATATCTTAGTGAATAATCGGGGGTTGCCTACAATTATTGATACAGATTCATTTCAAGTATCAGACCCCCATAGCGGTAAAATATATCGGTGTTTAGTTGGCTCAGAAGGATTTACCCCAGCGGAATTAATCGGAGTGAATATAGCAGATGTAGATCAAACAGAAGTGCATGATCGCTTTCGATTAGGAGTTGTTATTTATTATCTACTATTCGGTGGTCCGCCGTTTCGGGGAGTGTGGCAAGGAGCGGGAGAGCAGCCGGAACAATCACAATTAATTCTCCGAGGACTCTGGCCTTTTTCTGGGGATAAATTGGTTGTACCTAGTAATACTACCATACCATTAAATATTTTACATCGCGACTTACACGCCCTATTTTTGCGCTGTTTCAATGAGGGACATAAATTCCCCCAAAAACGACCGACGGCTGAGGAATGGCGTGGTACTTTGGAAGCTGCATTAAAAGAGGTTATACCCTGTAGTAAAATTGATAGTCATTACTACAGCAAAAGTTACGGAAAGTGTTATTGGTGTGAGCGAGCTAGTGATTTAAATTTTGATATTTTTCCGGGTAAAAGTATCGCTACTGTGACACCTACACCCCTACCTAAAGTATCGCCACCACCGCCATCTTCGCCATCACCTCCCCCAGCAAAGCTAACTCTATTTACCGAAAACCTACCCAAGGGAATAACACTAGAGATGGTAAGCTTACCAGCAGGTAAATTTCTCATGGGTTCTTCTGACAGTGATCCCGATGCCAGCGATTATCAAAAGCCTCCACACCAAGTTAAAGTAAACAGTTTTGCCATTGGCAAATATCCCATTACTCAAGCACAATATCAAGCGGTAATGGGAAACAATCCCTCTTACTTTAAAAATAATCCCCAAAATCCGGTAGAAAAGGTTAGTTGGGACGATGCTCAAGCTTTTTGTCAGAAATTGAGTCAAATAACCGGGAAAACCTATCGCCTACCCACAGAAGCGGAATGGGAATATGCTTGTCGTGCCGGGACAACCACTCGCTATTATTTTGGTGATAATGATAATCAGTTAG
>NZ_JADBRW010000431.1:0-9964 GCF_020247025.1 Microcystis sp. M109S1 | reverse complement strand
TGACTTCGTTTCTCAGGAATTGAGAGCGGCGGAAGACCCGGAATTTGAAACCTTCTACACTAAAAATATTCTGCTTAACGAAGGTCTGAGAGCTTGGATGGCTCCCCAAGACCAACCCCACGAAAACTTTATCTTCCCTGAAGAAGTATTACCTCGCGGTAACGCTCTCTAAAGATGGCAAGAAAATTTACTGATTAGAGGGAAGGGTGAAGTTAAATCACCCTTCTTTTTTGTTGATTAAGGCACTTCAAGCACTACTACTCAATTTCTGGATACCCCTGTAAGATAAACTAGAGAATTTCTTGGAGATAAAGACAATGTTTCGCCAAATTTTATTATCTAGTCTGGGTTTATTGCTAATTTGTCCCCTAGGGAGCGAGCCAGCAGCGGCCAGAACCATGAGAATTAATTGTGAAAGTCAAAGCGGTCGCACTACTCGCTGTCCCGTGAACGCTAGATGGGCCCAAGTAAGATTAACCCGCACTCGCTCCGCTGCTCCCTGTGAGGGTAATTGGGATTTCCAAAACGGCAATATTGTGGTCAGAAATGGTTGTCGGGGCGAGTTTGAGGTACGCATCGACGACCATGACGGTAATGTTGGTGGCGGTTGGGAAGGTAATGTTTACGAAGAATTTCGCCTCCCCAATATCGGTCGTTTTGTCGTTGATCGCCGCAGTTATTATGATAGTGGCAGAATGAGAGAATTTGATGCGATCGTTAATGGCAGTCGCGAGCGTTGGTGGGCCAATTGTCGTGGTGGCGAACTCGGCAGCGGTAGTCGTCGTATCCGCTCATCCCGGGAAATCGATCAAGTAGTGGACTTTGTTTGTGAGGATCGGGGTTAAATAGCTAGATAGCTAAAATGAGTAACTTTTACTGAAGATAGATTTTAGGAACGTTATCAGGTAAGCTAAGATGCACTTTAACCGCCTATCCTTAGATTACCTGAATCTCTCCCCATCTCTTGACTTGCCTCGAACAGTGGCTTGAGAAAACTAAAATCCTTAAGATAACTGCTGTAAGAAACCCGTTTTCTTGATCTGCTGCTAGAATTCAAGTAGATTGGAGGAAAATATATGGAGCCTGCAAACACCTTAGATGCTCTAATGCTCAAAACCATCATCAAGGAAGGCGTTCGCGAAGTTATGCGGGAAGAATGGTTGAAATTCTTCGAGATGCTGATTCCCTATGTTGATGATATAGAACAAGCTGACATAGAAGCAAACTTTAATCCTGTTGATTACAAAGACGACGGCTTCGTTGATATTACAGGCTGGTTTAATCGTGAAGATCAGGATCAGTAGATCAGCCAATAAATTTTTGGAGAAACTAGATGCCAATAGCCGAAAATCTGTTTTGACTAAAATTGGTATTCTCAAAACCTGCCTTGAAACTCAAAACGTTTATCCCCCTGAAGAACTTGATATAAAAAAACTTAAAGGTGAGTTAAAAGGATTCTCCAGAATTCGTGTTGGCAAAATGCGAGTTATTTTTGAAATCGTCAAGGAGACAGACGAAATCTTTATTTATGAGATTAACTTTAGAGGCAATATTTACGATTAATTAAGCGATTAGCAACGTTCGGATTTACCAATTATTTTCGATACTTCTTTCCGCAGCTATCTAACTTTCATGGGTTAATTTAGCCAATACTGCTTCTTCTTCGTCAGCAAAGTCTCCAGCTTCGACTTGGGCAACTGCTTTCTTAATTTTCTCGCCGGCAGCCAGAATAATCACCCGATCTGGACGATTACTAGACTTCTGGCATAATTAACTTTTGAGAGTTCAAAAATGAGAAAAATAGGGATGAAGTTGCCTAAAATCTCTTTATGCTTAGTTCTCCTGACTACTGACTACTGGCTCCTTACTCCTCTCTCTGAGGTTTACTGATTACCGATCACCGATCACTGATTAGAGAATACCCGCGTTAGAAAGACCGAGAACCAGTCCCGCACCGAGAATATGGCCAAAACTCATGGTAGCCAATAATTCCGGCAGACCGAAGCTTTTTTTCGAGGCTAACTGCGGCAAGGGTAAAGCAGGGCCTGCTCCGGTATTTTGGATAGCAAAATAACCGATAACGAACGCTACTAGGTTAGCTAACGTCATGGTAATCCCGACGGATAAATTCCAGGGAATGGTTTGAGCAGTGGCTAAAAGTAAGGCGGAAGAGATCATTTGCGCTCCAGTCTTGATAAGATTTTGTTAATCACAGGGCATTATAAAAAGCTCTTGACCCGAAACTGCTTTTTGTTTGAATACTTAACAGTTTTTGTAACGTTTTGTGAATAAGATTAAATGCGAATTAAAATTTGCGGCATTACCCAACCGGACCAAGGCCGAGCGATCGCTACTTGCGGAGCTACGGCTTTAGGTTTTATCCTCGTACCTAGTTCGCCTCGTTACGTCAAAATCGAGCAAATTAACGCCATTATCGCCGCAATACCCGACAAAATTGATTTTATCGGGGTTTTTGCCGACGAGCAACCCGAAATTATTCAGCAAATAATTATTAAAACACCCTTGACAAGTGTGCAGTTACATGGTATAGAATCTCCCGAATATTGCCAAAGGTTGCGGCAATTATTACCCGACCGGGAAATTATCAAAGCTTTACGGATTAAAGACAGAGAAAGTTGGGAAAAGTCGGCAATTTACTTCAATAGCGTCGATACTTTACTGTTAGATGCCTACCATCCCCAATTGCTCGGCGGTACGGGACATACCTTAGACTGGCAAGCCTTAGCCAGTTTTTCGCCCCCCTTGCCCTGGTTTCTCGCCGGAGGACTCAACCCCGATAATATTGGTGAAGCTTTAACTCGGCTGCACCCCCAGGGTATTGATGTGTCTAGCGGCGTTGAGCGATCGCCTGGTGATAAAGACCTCAAAAAAGTCGCCCTCTTGCTAGAGCGACTGCAAACATTCCGTTATTAGGGGATAGGGGATAGGGGATAGGGGATAGGGGATGGGGGATAGGGAAATTTCAACTAAATTACCCCATTTCCCCATCTCCGGGACTAGAAGAAATTGGGTTTATGACGGATCAGGTTAAGATACTCCTCGCGGGTTTTTTGCTCGTCTTGGAAGACTCCTAACATGGCGCTGGTGACAGTCCAGGATCCCGGTTTCTGCACCCCGCGCATTACCATGCACATATGGGTTGCTTCCATGACGACGGCAACCCCTTGGGGGTCGAGAATTTCTTGAATCGCTTCGGCAATCTGACGGGTGAGGCGCTCTTGGACCTGTAAACGACGGGAATACATTTCCACAATGCGGGCCAATTTACTTAATCCGACCACCTTTTGGTTAGGAATATAGGCAACGTGGGCCCGCCCCATGAAGGGTAACATATGATGTTCACAGAGACTAAAGAAGTCAATATCGCGCACTAATACCATCTCATTATGACCTTCATTGAAGATCGCACCATTAACGAGGGTTTCTAGGGATTGTTGATAGCCTTGGGTGAGAAACTGCATCGCTTCGGCCACCCGTTTGGGGGTTTTTAATAAACCTTCTCTTTCGGGGTCTTCCCCCACCGAGATCAGGATATTTCTGACCGCATCCATCATCTGTTCTTTGTTTTCGTCGGAAGTTGGATGAATTTGAGCGGTTTTGCCATTGTGGGTGTTGCGATCGGGGCGAGTGGTCACGCGTGCTTGAATAGCATCGGTTAAATTACCGTTTAAACCGTTAGAAGAAGCTATGGTCATAATGAAGATGCCTGTAGGCGAATTGATTGATAAATAGAAGTATTTCGGGTTATAATGCCCCCGCACTGGGCATAATGGTCATCGTTTCCACTACGGCCTGTTTGGGCAGTAACACCGCTTGCAGAATGGCCTGAGCGATGATATCCGGGGTTAACATGGCCGAGCGATCGAAATCTGCTTTGACGCTATCGCTGTCCCAGATGGGAGTATTGACAGCCCCGGGGGTGATAATCGTGACGCGAATGGCGTTAGCCCGCTCCTCGAGGGCTAAAATGCGAGAAAATGCCACTAATCCAGCTTTGCTGACACTATAAGCCCCCCAATCAGGAAAAAAATTATCGGCGGCGATCGAGGAAACATTAACGATCGTGCCTCCCCCCTGTTGACGCATGGCTGGTAAAATCCCTTGCACACACTGGTAAACACTGGTTAAATTCAGATCGATCACCCGCTGCCAGTCTGACAAAGGTGTGTCGGCCAAGGAGTTGGTGTAACCCATGCCAGCATTATTGATCAGGATATTGATCGGTCCGGATTCTTGGGCGATTTTAGCGATACTAGGAGCTACTTCCAGGATATCTGCCAAATCTAAGGGGTAAGCTTGGGCTGATACGCCTAAATCTGCCGCCATTCCCGCCACGGTTGCCAATCTTTGCTGATCGCGACCGATTAAAACCAGATTAATTCCCGCCTTGGCGAAAGCGAGGGCGGTTTCTTTGCCGATGCCGCTGCCGGCTCCGGTGATCAGCGCTCGCTGTTGACGAATAACAGAGTTCATGGTATAGTTTGAAGTCTCTTAATTCTTGGTAGTTAGGGCAAAATTTTGGCGGTCGGGGGAACCCTAGAAAAGTTTAAGGGAGTTGGGTTAGATCGGAGCAATTTTTCTCGCACCAAAATTGCTGCAGCCCACCCGGGTGGGCGGAAGCATTGACTATCGGGTAGGTTCAAGATTAAGAATCGTTACAAAATTTTACCTAGCCAATTATAGCACTGTTAAGTCAGGGATCACTAATTTTTGTGTATATTTAGATAGCTAACCAGCGAGGGGAAAAAGCGGACTGGTTGGCGAGAATTCTTGAGGCTGTCTTTGTCTGTAACTCGCTCCCCCCGCGCTCAAAACTACTCACCAGAGGAGATGGCAGCGGTGGGTTGAGTGCGATTGACAATCACCACTCGATCGCCGACAACGGGACTTCTAGCGAGGAGAATTCCCTCGTTATCCCTCATTTCCAAGCGGCGAAAATCGAGACTTTGGCAACGTTGAAAAACCGAATTAGCGAATTTATCCTGTTGTGATGCCTCCAGACTATACCAATTATCGCCCAAAATAACTACTAGACGACTAGCCAAAAAATCCGCTTCTACGGTAGAAATAATACCGGCGGGATAACGAGTAGTTAAATCGGTAATTTCCGCTTGAATGGCTGCGACTAAACTTTGTTCGGGAGTTAATCGCGGTTTTGCTTTGGTAATCGGGACGGGAATCGGTGCCTCTGGTGCGATTAATTCTGGGGGAGTTTCGATAATTTCCCCGGCTGCCGGGGAAGGACTAGAGACAACTTCAGGCATATTTTCGGCAATTTCCGCCGGATTTTTCGGTAAACTGACCACAGCTACTAATAGGATAGTGACTAAACTTCCTGTTAACAAGCCGGTAATTAACCAATCAGGAATTTTTTCGCTAATTCCCCCCGGTAAAAGTCGGCGAATTTTGCTCAAAATCGTCGTCCACCACCCTTCCACCTGCTCGAAATCCGGTAAAATATCGTCGATTCCCTCCGCTGCTTCGATTGGAGAATCTGGGGTTAAACTTTGCTCAACTTCTGCGAATTCGTCTGGTTTTAAAGCAGCGGCTAACTGTTGCGTTGAGTTAAGAAGATTATCAACAGCAACTTTTGGGGGTAACACTGTCCCCGTTCCCGTGTTAAGTTGGGAAACGATCGAATTTAACTGCTCGATCGCCTCTTGTAGTCGGATCACTGTTTCTGCTTGGCTGAAATTCTCTCGCTCATTTGGTTGAGTCATAATCTTTGTTAACCCGCTGCCATTCTTTTTCAAAATATCATTCTATGCGCCGTTTTCTCGGTTTTTTAACCAGTATTTTCCTTGTCTTCCTGACTGCTTGTGGTAGTGTCACTCCCCCGCAAGAATTTGCCCCCGACGGAGAAATCGTCGCCAAAGCCCTTTTATTACAATTTCGTCACACATCCGATCGCCTTAGTCAATCTTTACAGATCGATGATCCGCAGGTAAAAATTGCCAAAATTAATGTCACCAGTCTGGAACCGCTTTATGTGGGCAATTTACCCGCTTATCACTTGCAGGGAGATTATGATCTAACTCTACAATTGCCCCATCAAAAAGATAGCAAACAACACAACAATTTTGATCTTTATTTACAAAGACAGATCGAGGGGAAAACTTGGCGTTTACTCGAAGAAGTTGCCTCACAATGGCGCAGCTATTTAGTGAAATAACCGGAAAAAGCCCGGGGATTTTGCTATAGTCTATGATCATCAGCAATGATAATCCTCAAAGGGAAAATTTAGCGATTATGATTACCTGTCCTCGTTGTCAGCACAAGGTCGATAGTCAAGCCTTGCAATGTCCCTACTGTTTTAATATTTTCAAGGCCTATGGTCATCCCGGCATGACCCTGCATCAAGCTGTCACCGGCGAGTTTTTATGCCAAACTTGTCTTTATCATGGCGATGATAGCTGTAATTTTCCCCAACGTCCCTACGCTACCAGCTGCACTTTATACAAAAATAGTCAAATAATAGCCGAAAAAATTCCTCCTCTCCCTCTCCCTAGAGTTTTTAAAAATTGGTGTCTCAGAAATAAGGGATTATTGCTATTATTAACCCTGATTTTGGGCAGTATTGCCCTAGCTTTTATAAACTCACGTCGTTAATTTTCTTGCTGGCGATCAAGCCTTGATATAGCTCTAGATCGAACCAGAAAGTTGTGCCAATTCCCACTTCACTAATCAAATTAATTTGACTATAGTGCTTTTCAATAATATTTTTGACGATCGATAATCCTAATCCCGTCCCTTCTAGGGTATGAACGCGATTTTCTACCCGATAGAAGCGATCGAATATGGCACTTTGATCCTCGGCATCGATGCCAATACCAGTATCGGATACTTCCACGCGAATTTTGGGAGTTTCTTGGGGATTATCTCTGCTTATTTTATAGGCACGAATCACCACTTTACCGCCAGCAGGAGTAAATTTTAGGGAGTTACCGACTAGATTAGTTAATACCTGTAAAAGTAGATCATAATGACCTAAAATTGGTAGTAAATTGGCTTCAATTTCCGAGCTTAATTCTAGTCCTTTATCCCTAGCATTGAGTTGATAGGTCCTTAGGGTTTGTTCGATTAATTGTCCGATATCGATCGCATCTAAGTTATAGTTACGGGAGGATTCTAACCGAGAAAGATCGAGAACATCATTAACCAAACGAGTTAAGCGATCGGTTTCATGATTAGCGGTTTCTAAAAACTCTCTTTTTTCTGTATCGCTGAGATCCTCACCAAATTCTGTCAGGGTTTCAATAAAAGATTTGATGTTAAATAAAGGGGTTCTTAACTCATGGGAAACATTGCTGATAAATTGACTTTTTGCCTCATTTAATTCTGTTTCTCTAGTGATATCCTGTAGCGTCATGGCAATTCCCCGGACATTCTCCCGATGCTGATCGAATACCTGAGTTAACAAAAGGCGAATTGTCCGGGTTTTCGTGTTAGTTAAAGATAATCTAAATTCTGCTGGGGAATAGTTATTATTTTCCTGATCAATAACAGCATTTGTCTGATTTTGATTAGCCGATTCTTCTGGCTGGGGGGTTTCTCCTGCCGCAATTTGATAGAGAGGTTTAGTTAGTCTAACCGTTAACTCCGAAGGAAAAAGATGTAGAACATTTTTACCGATAATTTCCCGATCTTCCCAGCCAAATATTTCCCGAGCTGCGGGATTAATTAATAATAATTGAAAATTAGTATCTAAGAGAATCGCCCCATCAGCAATAGTGGACATTAACGTATCTAATTTGGCTTTTTCGGCGGTCATTTCTTCGATATTTTGTTCTTCGTATCGTTCTAACTTTTCCGCCATTTCATTAAAACTGAGAATTAATTCCCCTAACTCTCCTCCCAAGGGTAAATCAACGCGCTGCTTAAAATTTCCTGCTGCAATATTTTTGACGCCGACTAATAACTCCTTGATCGGTTTGGTGATAGTTAAAGCATTAAAAACCGCCCCCAGAATCACCATGGCCCAAATCGAGACAAAAACGGCAATAGTCACATCACGGGTTAGATTAGAAGAAGCGACCACAATAGCGTTAGGATTGATCCCGATCGCTAATACTCCCAAATATTTGCCCTCATGATTTAAGGGAACAAAGACATCGGTTACTTCACCGTCGGGGGTTTTATGCTGACGGACAAGGGGAGTTTCCGCATTTTCGCCATAATTTTCCGGTAATTGAATGCGACGCTCAATCGTCAGGGAGTTCTTAACTTCGGCGGTAGAATAGGGAATGCCGAAAAATATCTGACCCTCCTCGTTAGCGTAGATCAAATAACGCACACTGGAGGTACTACTATAAAAACGGGCTGAAAAACGGGCTAAATCGGTTAAATTGTCCTCAGCAATCAGAGGGGAGACATTAGCGGCTAATAACAGCCCTAAATCCCGGCCAAAACGGGTATCATTGAGACGGACATCCTGCTGGATCGTGTTAACCGCCCAAAAGGTTAAACCACTCATCAACAAAGAAACGGCTAAAGTAGCCGCAGCCATTAATTTAGTTTGGAGGGTGAATTCGGACCACCAACGGGCGATCGCTTCTCGGAGAATGGGCAGAAAATTAAACACGGTTAGGCAGGATTAATCGGTGTTCTTGAGGAGTCTATCGCTCAAATCGCGGGTTAACACGATCATCTTAACTCATTATTAAGCTGGTAGCGGTTAAGCTGGCAGTAATCTCACCTAAGTCTCCGAGAAAGTCAAGAAATGCCCAAAAGCGCCAAGAGTTCTAATTTTAGCTACCCCGGGTACCTCTGTGGTGTAAATACTGAACACACCTAAATTTTGCCGTTGACTAGAGGTTTCGATCGCTGGTTTTAAGATTTGATTTTTGATCAGATTTCTGGCTGCCACTGGTAAAGAATCGATCGAGTCACAGAGACTGATTTTCTCGCAAGCGATTTTGTCGGCATGAGCGAGAAGTTTTTCCGAGGCGTATTCGCTGTAAAGTTCTTGGGGTGGATTGGTAAATCCCATAATCCCCGCTACCACCCCCAAGGCGATCGCTCCCTTGAAGAAATTACCCCCCATAGCTACTTAGCTCCTTAATTTTGTCTTCTCCACTCTATTTTGACAAGACATTTTCGATCTGGCTAGGGAGCGGTGTTAATTTCTTAAGCCAATACCTGGTGCGTAGCACTCTAGTACATTTCCCGTGAGACTGCAACTAATTAACAGATAATCACAGTGAGAACAGGCGGTGCTAACGAGATGGTGTTCTAAAATATGCTGTCTTTCGGCAAAATTTCCACAATTAGGACAGCGTACCTGTTGCAGGGTGATCATAGCAAACCTCATTAATTAGTTATCTTCTGTATATAAAGCTAGTTTTTCTTGATCCCAATCGGTTTAAGCCTATTTTTTCCTTGATCCCCATTATGGAGTCGCTCATCTGATCTTGCTAGTAATTTTTACTAAACTTTGCAATTTTTCTTGAAAATTTTAATAATTTCTTTCTGGTGTTTTTTACCGTGATCGGATATGTGTCGGTAATTTTGGGGAAGAGAAAACCAGTAAGTGAACTTTTAAACTGCCGATCCCTTACTGCTATAATTACGGCTGAGATTATTGATTATCCTTTGACATCCTCACCGCCGTAAACGGACGGTGATTCCCAAACCTCACGATTTGGGTTTCTGCTTCTTTCCCTTGCGGGGTTTCGCACCTGCCTTAACAGTTTTACTCTGTTCTGGTCTTATGGTCGCTCTACAGACTGACACCGCAAGTCCTGCGGCCAAAATGTTTTTACTGGCGTTAATATCTCGGTCATGGTGCGTCCCACAGCTTGGACAGTCCCATTCTCGAACATTTAACGGCATTTTCTCAGCAATATACCCACAATTACTACACCGCTTAGAACTGGGAAACCATCTATCTACTTCGATGTAATTTCTCCCATACCAATGGCATTTATAGGCTAATTGTCGGGTA
>NZ_JADBRW010000430.1:0-5768 GCF_020247025.1 Microcystis sp. M109S1 | reverse complement strand
GAAATCAAAGGAGATATTAAAACTCTTGATCAGAAAGTCGAAACAATGGATAAACGACTGGAAAAAGTCGAAGATAGTTATGCAATCCTAGTTAAAGATATTGCGGACTTGAAAGGGTTTAAATCTCTGATTATCCCCATGATTGTAGCTTTTTTAAGTGCCGTGGTAACTTTGGGATTGCGCGGCTTTTTTCTTGGCAACAAACCTTAAATATATCAGGGGATATTTTAATCATCAAGTTTATTTTGTACTCTACCAATAAAATCCATGAGTTTTTGTATTAATCCTCATTGTCCTAAACCGAAAAGTATCACGGAGAGTCGTTACTGTCAATCCTGTGGTTCCGACTTGCTTTTAAATGGTAAATATCGAGTCACAAATTTATTGAGTGCCAAAGGTGGATTTGGTAATACCTATGAAGTGATAGATGAACATAAAATACCCAAAGTATTAAAAGTTCTTACCTACGATTCCAGTAAAGCTATTGATTTATTTCAACAGGAAGCCAATCTTTTAAAACAATTAAATCACCCCGGTATTCCCAAAGGAGAAAACTATTTTATTTATCATCCCCGGGAGAGTCAAACTGCTTTACACTGTTTAGTTATGGAGAAAATTGCTGGTATTGACTTAGAAGAATATCAAAAACAAAGAGGATTTAAACCGATTGATTATAATCTCGCTTGTGATTGGTTAACTCAGTTAGCTAATATTCTCTACGAAGTTCATAAACATAAATTCTATCATCGTGATATCAAACCCTCTAATATTATCTTAAAACCCGATGGTCAATTAGTTTTAATTGATTTTGGAGCGGCGCGACAAGTCACTAAAACCGTCCTAGCAGGAGGCAAAAATACAGGAATTTATACCCCCGGATATGCTCCTCCCGAACAATCTCGCGGTCACTCTGTCCCCCAGTCAGACTTTTATGCTTTGGGCAAAACTTTCGTCTTTTTGTTAACCGGTAAAGAACCCAGTGACCCGAAAATTTATAATATTAATACCAATGAATTTAACTGGCGTAAATATACCCCAAATATCCCTTCTCGATTAGCAGATTTTATCGATAATTTAATGGCAGAAAAACCTATTGATCGACCTAAAGATACCAAAACTTTGCTAAAAATTATTACTGATATTAAAGCCAATCCCCATCAAACTAAAAAAACTAAAAAAACTAAAAAAACTAAAAAAACTAAAAATTCTTCTCTTGAAAAACCTAAAATTATTCCTATTCCCAATCCTGCACTTATTTCTTTACTCGCTGCAATTTCTCCCAGTTATGCTGGGTTTTGGCTCCGTTTAAAAGCCTCTTTAATTGATTCTTTTATCGTTCTTATTATCGCCGCTTTATTAGGTGGTTATATCTGTTTTCGCTTACAACAATGGTCAACTTTTCAAGATTTAAACCTTGATTTTGATATAGCCAAAGAAATCTGGGTTTACTACGCAGCAGGATTAAGTGCAGCTGGAACAACAATTTTTGGTTTTGCTTTATTTATAGCAGCAATTATCTATAATATTCAAGCCAAAATTAACTTTACTCACGAACATATTGCCATCCTGACTGCTCTCGGTTTAGGAATAGTTATTAAATGGTTATATTATGTTTTCTTAGAATATCTTTTTAAAGCCACTATTGGTAAAATGTTTTTTGATTTATCCGTCACCGATAGCGAAGGAAGACGCATATCTTTTGCGAGAGCAAATCGCCGCTACTTACTAAAATGTCTCTCCACTGCTCCCTTATATTTGGGCTTTTTACTGGCAGCCTGGACAAAGAAAAAACGCGCCCTTCATGACATGATTTCCGGTACACAAATCCGCAAAAAAAGTAACCAGAACCTAGAAAAGTAGGGAGATGGGAGCAGGACGATAGGATAAAATCAACTACAATAGGGACAAGATATTCCTGCTTGGTAATTGGGGGATTGTTTATCTTTTTCATCGATGGGATGACCGCAAGCGGGACACATTTCATAATGTCCTACCTCTAAATTAGCTGTTAGTGCCACTCTTTGATCGAAAACGAAACATTCTCCTTGCCAAAGACTCTGATCGGGACTAACTTCTTCTAAGTATTTCAAAATACCTCCCTCTAGCTGATAAACTTGAGAAAAGCCTTGATTTAATAAAAAAGCTGCCGCCTTTTCACAGCGAATTCCCCCCGTACAAAAAAGAGCTATTTTTTTATCGTTAATACTATCAAAATTGTCCTGAATATACTCAGGAAATTGGCGAAAATGCCCTATTTCAGGGTTAAGCGCTCCCGCAAAAGTACCGATCGCCACTTCATAATTATTACGAGTATCGATAACTACCACGTCCGGCTCTTTCAGCAATTGGTTCCACTCTTCAGTTTTGAGATGAATTCCTGTTTTTTCGAGAGGATTAGCCTTGGGTTGACCAAAAGTCACAATTTCCTTTTTTAAGCGAATTTTTAAGCGTTGAAAGGGCAAATAATCGCAAACAGACTCTTTCACCTCTAGATTAGCTAAACGAGTATCGGTTTTTAACCAACTAATCACCTCGGCGATCGCTTGACTGTTCCCGGCGATCGTTGCATTAATCCCCTCGGCTGCCAGAAGAATAGTTCCTTTAATTCCTCTTTCTTGGCAGTATTTTTGTATTTCTGGCTGTTTTTGACGATAATCTGACAAAGCCACAAACTGGTAAAAAGTGGCGACTAGATAAGACATGGCAGGCAAGGGAAAAATTAACTTGTAATATTTTTCACTATAGGTTATGATAGCGAAAGTGTCCTAAAAACCAGATCGGGGGTTTAGCTCAGTTGGTAGAGCGCCTGCTTTGCAAGCAGGATGTCAGCGGTTCGAGTCCGCTAACCTCCATAGCATCTCCCCCATAGTCCTGACTGATTCACTTTTGCTTGGTGATTAGCTCAAGTCTTTTTGGGAAGACAATTAGCTAGGGTTGCCGAAAAAGTTTTTCCTGGGGGCAGGGTGTAGGGTGTAGGGTTTAGGGTTTAGAGGGAGTCGTCTTGGAGTCTCCCCAAAACGAAAACTTCGTACCTCACCATTAAGATAACTGCTATCAATGATGTCTCGTACCTATCAAGCTACTGGAATCAATCTGCAAGGAATGGCCTTCGGAGAAGCCGATCGCCTCTTAACTATTTTGACCGCCGAATATGGTTTAATTAGAGCCATCGCTCCCGGTGCGCGCAAGTATAAATCTTCCCTGCGGGGTAGAAGTGAACTATTTGTGGTCAATAATCTGTTAATAGTCGCAGGAAAATCCCTAGATAAGGTCGTTCAAGCCGAAACTATCGAATCTTATCCCAAATTAAGTCAAAATCTCGCCAAACTCACCGTTAGCCAATACCTCTGCGAACTGGTTTTGGCGATCGCACTGAGCGAACAACCCCAGAGGGAATTATACGAATTAATCTGCGGCCATCTGGCCAGAATTGAAGTCCTCGACGAAAATCAATACATACTTCCCTATCTTTGTCAAGCAATTTTTCATTTCTTAATAATTGCCGGCTTAGTGCCGCAAGTCCATAACTGCCTGTTGACGGGAAAAGCTTTAATTAGGGACAATTGCCTAGGATTCAGTTTCGAGGCAGGGGGAATAATAGATCTAGCTGCCCTAACAGAAACAATCAACCCGCCCAAAATCGATAGTAAACTGACGCGGCAAGAACTGCAATTACTGCAATGCCTAGGAAAAACAGATTTTCCCCCCCAAGAAAACCTTACCTCAGAACTAGCTTGGATTAACCTCGATCGCCTGCTGCGCCGCTATACTCAGTATCATCTGGGAAAAACTTTTCGCTCCTCGGCATTAGTTGAGGGTTTATCTCCCTTAGAATTTTAAACAGATAGCAACAATCATCATAATGCAACTGTTTGACTCAGAAACTGACGACGCTACGTCTAGCGACTCCTCCACTCCTGTTTTTAATTCTTCCGATTCCTCACCGAGGCAATCCGACACAGAAACCATGAACCGCTTGCCTAAACGTGCGCCCAAATCCAATCCTAGTCAGGGTTTTGCCCCAGTGCTAAAAAACCCGCGCTTTCTCATTCTCTGGGCGGGGGGAATTTTTTCCCAATTAGCGGATAAATTCTATTTAGTCCTGATGATCTCCCTAATTGCCACCCATTACCAAAAAGCCGATCAGTCAATTAGTGGCTGGGTATCGGCGATAATGATTGCTAATACAATTCCGGCGGTGTTAGTGGGTTCGGTGGCGGGTGTATATGTTGATAGATGGTTAAAAAAACAAGTTTTAGTTATTTCTAACCTTTTACGCGGGGCTTTTGTCCTCCTCATTCCCCTATTATTATGGTTAGTGCGCGAGCAAACTTTAGCCGTTCCCCTCGGTTGGCTGCCGGAAGGTTTAAGAAATTGGCATTACCGGCTACAAGGAGAATTTAATTTACCCTTCGGTTTTTTCCTGTTGTTAGTCATTACTTTTCTTGTCTCCACCTTAACCCAATTTTTTGCCCCCGCCGAACAATCTACCCTGCCATTAGTGGTAAAACGCCGTCATCTTTTGCCGGCTAATTCCCTCAACACTTTAACCACCATGGCGGTATTAATTATCGGTTTTGCCATCGGTGAACCTTTATTAGCTTTTGCTGATAGTATTTTCGGCACGAGAGCCGGACAATTTGATATTGGCAAAGTGATGATTGTCGGTGCTTTTTATATAATTGCCGGTTTAATTCTAATTATCCTGCGAACTAACGAAAAATATGTCATTCCTACCGCAGAACAGCCCCATGTTTGGGAAGATATCCGCGACGGCATTCGTTACCTCAACAAAAATCATAAAGTTCGTAATGCTCTGATTCAATTAGTCATCTTATTCTGTATTTTTGCTGCTCTATCGGTATTAGCCGTCAGTATGGCCGAAAAACTACCCGGGTTAAAAGCTTCTCAATTTGGCTTTTTATTAGCCTCCTGTGGTGCAGGAATGGCAGTTAGTGCGATTACCCTAGGTTATTGGGGTCAAAAATTCTCCCACACCCAATTAAGTCTCTGGGGTTCTCTGGGTATGGCGGCAGCTTTAATCGGTTTATCTCTAGCCACAAAGAGTTTAATTTTAGCCTTCGCTATGACGGCTTTATTAGGGATTTTTGCCGCTTTAGTCGGGGTTCCCATGCAAACCACCCTACAGGCAGATACACCCCCCGAAATGCGCGGTAAAGTCTTTGGTTTAGAAAACAATGCCGTTAATATTGCCCTCTCTTTACCCTTAGCTGTTGCGGGTATCGCCGAAACTCAATTCGGACTCCGACCGGTACTATTAGCTTTAGCAGTTATGGCAGTTATCGGCGGTGGTTTTACTTGGTATGTTTCTCGCTCAGTTATCAGTAAACAGTAATCAGTAATCAGTAATCAGTATTCAGGAGTCAGTATTCAGTATTCAGTATTCAGGAGATTGCCTTTATTTATTCTCCCATACCCCCCGCAAAGAAGCGAAACTAACATTAACTAAACGGTAGCTTTTGGTAGTAATTACTGAGTAACGCACAGAAAACGGGTTTCTCGGAGAAACCCGTTTTCTACTCATGCCTCATGCAAAAAGGGGAATATAGCGTTTCCTGTTGACAAGAGGTACATTCTCAATCCTGAAAAGCTTAATCAGCAAAGGTTAAAGTGTGCCACACAGATGTGAGAACCGCTATAAATAAATAACTAAATAGCTAATTAACTTACATCTGATAAATAAATAACTAATTAACTTAAAACTTACATCTGATAACTGATAACTGATAACTGATAACTGATAACTG
>NZ_JADBRW010000043.1:0-4762 GCF_020247025.1 Microcystis sp. M109S1 | reverse complement strand
TCAAAATGGACGGGTCGAAAGTGTCAGACTTAAGCAATTAAGCGTTTTTCGCTATCTGCGTCAACCCCGTTCAGCGACCACCCTAAAAAAGTGGCGTGGTGAGGAATCGCCGTCCGTTTTACGGCGGCGAGGATGTCAACACTCCGGTAAATGAGCCGTTCAACTAAAAAGCGATCGAGGAACCCCTTCTTCTAGATCGCTTTTACTGTCCTTGGCCAAATTTTGAAGATATCCTTAATTTCTCTCTTGTTTAATCTTCCTTTAACTTGGATCTGAAAAAATGCGATTGTTTAGCCTTTTTTTGCAGGTTTTCAGCTAAAAATATGATTCAGGCTATCTATCGTCACCATGGGAAATTTTTATTAACCTTGCTGTCAATTGCTGGCAGTATCAATATTGTTACTGAATCGGCCTCAGCTTTAAATATCACCCGATTGAGCAGCCTTGGCAATAGTACAACTGCTGCTAATAACTTTGGGTCCGAAATTCCCACCTACGACCCCGCTAGTCGCAGATTATTCGTGACCGGTCCCAATAATCGTCTAGATATTGCCGATATCAGCAATCCCGCTAGTCCAATTCGCTTACCCTCGCTCGATCTTAGCTCCTACGGTGCAGGGGTTAACAGCGTTGCCATCAAAAATGGTATTGTGGCCGTGGCCATGGAAGCTAGTACGATTACCAATAACGGCAGTGTGGTCTTTTTCGATACTAATGGTGTCTTTCAGAGTCAGGTTACTGTGGGTGCTTTACCCGATATGTTAACCTTTACTCCTGACGGTAATCGGGTTTTAGTGGCTAATGAAGGGGAAGCGAGAGGCGCGATCAATCCCGATGGTTCCGTTAGTATCATTGACTTAAGTGCTGGTGTTCTCAATCCCACGGTTAACACTGCCACCTTTACCAGTTTTAATGGTCAAGAGAACGGTTTAAGAAATCAGGGAGTCCGTATTTTTCCCGGTCAAACGGTTTCCCAAGATGTGGAACCAGAATACATCACCGTTTCCGAGGATGGAACCTCTGCATGGGTGTCTCTACAGGAAAATAATGCTGTTGCCGTAGTCGATATTGCTAACGCTCAAGTCACCAGTATTTTACCTTTAGGAGCTAAGGATTTTAACGCACCGGGTAATGGTTTAGATGCAAGCGATCGAGATGGGGTAGTATTTGGAGGATCGGCTAATTCCCCAGCAGTGAGAATTAATAATTGGCCGGTTTTTGGCTTATACCAACCGGATACGATCGCCACCGTTACCATCGCCGGACAAACCTATTTAATTACTGCCAATGAAGGGGATACTAGAAATGAGGCCGGACGAGTTTCTACTCTAACTTTAGACCCCAATGTTTTCCCTAATGCGGCAGACTTGCAATTAGCCCGAAATCTCGGCCGTTTAGATGTTTCCACCATCGACGGACTTAATGCCCAAGGTCAATATAGCCAACTTTTTGCCTATGGTGGTCGTTCTTTTTCGATTTGGAATGTCACTAATGGACTGTCCCAAGTCTTCGATAGCGGCGATGATTTTGAACAAATTTTGGCGGCTTTTTCGGCAACTCCCCTAACTGCTAGTATTTTTAATTCCGATGGTACTCCTAGCAGTTTCGATAGTCGTAGCGATAACCGCGGGCCGGAACCGGAAGGTTTAGCAGTAGGAACTGTGGGTAATCGTCTCTATAGTTTTGTGGGAATAGAAAGGGCTGGCGGTTTCATGGTTTATGATATCACCAACCCTAGTAATCCTTTGTTCACTAATTATATCAACGATTGGCAATTAGGCGATATCTCCCCCGAAGGATTATTATTTATTCCCGCTGCCGATAGTCCCAATGGTACTCCCTTGTTAATTGTTGCCAATGAAGTGAGTCGTAATGTGGCAATTTATTCCGTGAAACCTGTCCCAGAACCTAGCGCAGTTTTAGGATTAGTAACCCTCGGATTAGCTGGTTATAGTTTGAAAAAAAGAGGGAATTGCTAATCACATCCCGTAAAATGGTAGCGCCTCCGACCAATGGGGGCGTTTTCCCGTTTGCCAATCCAAATAAGCTAAATCGAGGATAGCGGGGGCATTTATGCCTAAATAACTGGGGGTGGCTAATCTTTGATAGGAAATAGTTAAGTTTTCTAAAGTCTGCTGCCATTGTTCGGGAGTCATCAGGCTATCAGCTAAATAAACCCGATTACCCCCATAGATGCCCACATACAATTGTCCCCTAGTGGCGGGCATTTCTAGGGCTAGATAGGTATCGGGAGGGTAAAAATGTCGTTGTGACCAAGCAAAGGCCGCTAGACTGGAGACGGTAAAAATCGGTAGCTGTAATTGTTGTGCTAGGGTTCTACCGGTGACTAGACCGATGCGGGTACTGGTAAAGCTACCCGGCCCCTTAGCGGTGGCTAGAAAGGCTAAATCTGCCCATTTTTGCGGGGCCAGGAACTGTTTTAGATAGGGGTGGAATAGGTTCGATAAGTCCCTGTCTAAGTCCCAATTTTGTTGACGACTATCATCGCTGAAATTAGAGAGGGCCAGTCCTAGTTGGGGACTGCTGGTATGCAAGGCTAATCCATAGACAGGGGAAGACAAGTCAATCTTTATCAGTAAGTTTTTATGGGTCGCCTGGGATTCGAACCCAAGACCAATCGGTTAAAAGCCGAGTGCTCTACCGCTGAGCTAGCGACCCGTTTCGTGTTCTGCACACGATTCATCAATATAACATCTTATCGGGGCTAAGTCAAGGGGAAATTTAAATTTGATTGACTCGCATTTCCACGATCGCCTCACGGCTACTCTGGGGTTCTAAGTAGGTCAAATGTTCGCCTGTGTTGAGGGCGTTGCGGGGAGCGCTCCAGGGTTCGAGACAGATATAATTTTTATCTTTCAGAGTCCAAAAAACTATAGTTGTATAGAGATCGTCGTAACCGAGGATAATTTGACGTTGATGATAGGAATCACTAAAACTACTTTGATGGCGAGTAATTTGCGGAAAAGCGGCATCAATTTCTTCGAGATTAAAGTCAAAGTGGCCGGAGTAGGAATGGAGGGTTTTGCTGCGTTGGTCGAGGTATTGGGAGGAGGGAATATCAAAGGATAATCGGGTTTTATCGGTGACTTGAAAATAGGGATGTAACCCGATAGAAAAGGGCATTTTTTCGGGGGAAAGATTAATAACTTTTTGGTGAATTTTGAGGCTGTTTCCTTGCAGTTGATAGGTAAAGATTAATTGAAAATCAAAGGGATAGACTTGACGAGTGGACGGATTACTGTTTAATTCTAGGGTTAAACTAGCGGCGGTTTCGGTGCTTTGTTTGCTCACTTGCCAGGGTAAATCACGAGCAAATCCGTGTTGTTTAAGAGTATAGTTTCGGCCTTGGTGTTGATAGGTATTATCGGGTAAGTTGCCACATATCGGGAATAAAATCGGGACTCCTCCGCGGACGCTGAGGTTAGGATATTTAAATCTTTCTGTGTCCAGATATAAAATATCTTCTCCGCAAATTTGCCAACGGGTGATGATTCCTCCCCTAGCGGGAACCACTTCCAGATAAGCGTCAGCCTCTTCATCCTTGAGACAATAGGTAAGATATTGATTTTGCTTTTGAGTGATAGTAAAGGTCATATCAGTTATCAGTTATCAGTTATCAGTCATCAGTTATCAGTTATCAGTTATCAGTTATCAGTTATCAGTCATCAGTTATCAGTTATCGGTACAGCTGACTAAAAAGCTGATTGCTAACATAGAACGTAGGTTGGGTTGAAGCATGAAACCCAACGCCCGATCATGTTACGCTACCACTAACCCATCCTAACAAATAATTGTGCCTCCCTACTTAGCTTAACCAATGAGGTTTTAGATTCGGCCCTTGTGAATAAGCTGGGATAGACTAGCTTTAGATGAAAATTTGGGTAAGAAAATAGGCAATGGCGGCGCTACCAATCGGTACAGTGAGATTATCTATACCTAGTTTCGAGAAAGTTTCTAGAATAGTAGCTCCGATCGCTGTTAATAATGATACTAAAATAATTGGCGGATTAATGCCATTAATAAAAGATAAAATAATCAAGCTGACTAAAAAGCTGATTACTAACATAGTCAGGGAACCCTCTAGACTTTTGCCACTGCCGAAAATTTTGTAGGGATGTTGACCGAAATTTTGTCCGACTAGGGCTGCTAATCCGTCTCCCAAAGCCATAATTAAAATACCCATTGCCGCGTATTCGGGGTGAGAAATTGGCCAAAAATAAGCCACGAGAACACCTATACTAACAGCATAAAAAAAAGTTCCCCAACTGCGGCGACCAACACTATTAAGACTGGGTAAAATGGGAAAAAAATAGGATAGGATAGCAATAATTGCCGCTAGGATAGCGGCGCTTATTCCCACCCAAGCGGGGATATTTAACCACCAGGCAAAAAGGATGACGTTTCCTGTGCCAATGTGGACAACTTTGCGGGTAATTTCGCCATCGGTACTGAAAAGACTTTTTAATTTTTCAGCGATCAGAATCAGAACAGCTAGGTAACAGGCGACTAAACCGATCGAAAATAGGAGAGAGTGGTATAGTTCCACGTGGCAAAAGCGAAAATTGACTATCTATTAGTTTAGGCGATCGAGGTGACATTGTTGACATCCTCACCGCCGTAAACGGACGGTGATTCCCAAACCTCACGATTTAGGTTTCTGCTTCTTTCCCTTGCGGGGTTCCGCAGCTGCCTTAACAGATTTACTCTGTTCTGGTCTTATGGTCGCTCTACAGACTGACAC
>NZ_JADBRW010000429.1:0-4726 GCF_020247025.1 Microcystis sp. M109S1 | reverse complement strand
TGAAACTGTCAAAAAATCTTTATCGACTAGAACCCATCAATGCAAGTGTGGATGTGTTTTGGATCGGGATGAAAACGCCGCAATCAACATCCTTAAAAGGGGACTAAGTACGGTAGGGCATACCGGAACCTTTGGGCTAGATCCAATAAACGCTTGGGGAGAGAATACCTCTACTTTTTCAGAAGCAATTCTGTCTAAGCAAGTAATCTCTGTGAACCAAGAATCCCCGTCTCTTTAGAGCGGGGAGTGTCAATCAAGCATTTTTTGAAACAAGCGGGACTTTCTGAAGAAGATATTTGATCCATGCGATCGCTGTAATTCCGTCACTCCCGAAAGATCACAGAATTACCAATAACGATTATCAGCCTACAATATTACTAGGCGATCAAATGTTCACCGAAATTCAGATGAGTCAATCCCCCGTCACTATCACCTATTCCCTAGAAACTGTTCTAACAAGAATCGAAGGCAAGTTAGACTCTTTACAGAAAGATGTCACCGATCTAAAAGTAGATATGGCCGAGGTGAAAACCGAACTCAAGAGTATTGATAGGCGATTGGAAAAAGTGGAGGGAACACAGGACGCTTTAATTAAGGATGTATCTGACCTTAAGGGAGCAAAATCGTTGATTATTCCCGTGGTGGTGGCAGTATTAACCAGTATTCTGACTCTGCTGGTGCGATCGATTCCGAATCCTTAAAAGCTTCCCCGTTTGTATAGTAAATTCGTAGGTCGGGTTGAGGCAACGAAACCCGACATAGATCCTCGGTTGTTGGGTTTCACTCCGTTCAACCCAACCTACGGCTGATTATCTATTGCCCCTTTTGCCTATTGCAAGAGTGCATGAGTGCCTCTCCTGATATGTAGTCTATACTCAACGGATTTAGTATTAACCCGGAGTGATGTTTTTTCAACAAAAAAAACTCGATCGCAATTAAGCGATCGAGTCGAGAAAAAATAGACTATTTATTAATAGTCGAAGTCACCACCGCCGGCGGGGGCAGCGGATTTTTCTTTTTCCGGTTTATCCACGACAATACACTCGGTAGTTAAAACCATACCGGCGATCGAAGCGGCATTTTGTAGGGCAGAACGAGTCACTTTAGCGGGGTCAACGATACCCGCCTCAAACATATCGGAGAACTCACCGGTAGCGGCATTATAACCAACATTAAAGGGCTTCTCTTTCACCCGTTCGGCAATAACTGCACCGTTTTGGCCGGCATTTTCAGCGATCCGTTTTAAGGGGGCAGAAATCGCACGAGAAACGATTAAAGCACCGGTTAATTCTTCATGCTGGAGGGTTTCTTTGGCCCAAGTTTCCAATTGGGGAGCGAGGTGAGCTAAAGTAGTACCACCACCGGGGACGATACCTTCTTCTACGGCTGCTTTAGTGGCGTTAATCGCGTCTTCTAAGCGCAATTTGCGGTCTTTCATTTCCGTTTCGGTAGCGGCACCAACTTTAATCACTGCCACACCCCCGGCTAATTTAGCCAGACGTTCTTGCAGTTTTTCTTTATCGTAGGAAGAATCGGTGTCGTCGATTTGACGGCGAATTTGCTCACAACGGGTTTTCACTGCCACATCGTTTCCTTCGGCGACGATGGTGGTGGTATCTTTGGTCATGGTGATACGACGGGCCGTACCTAAGCTGTCAATTTTGGTGGTTTCCAGTTTTAACCCCGCATCTTCGCTGATTACTTGACCACCGGTTAAGACGGCGATATCTTCTAACATCGCTTTTCTGCGATCGCCAAATCCAGGGGCCTTCACCGCAGTAACGTTAAGAACACCGCGCAGACGGTTAACCACTAGGGTTGCCAAAGCTTCTTTTTCGATGTCTTCGGCGATAATTACTAGGGGTTTGCCTTGACGGGCCACTTGTTCGAGAATGGGAACCAAATCCTGTACTAAACCGATTTTTTTGTCGGTAATCAGAATAGCGGGATCCTCAAAGACGCATTCCATGCGTTCGGTGTCGGTGACAAAGTAGGGAGAGATATAACCTTTGTCAAAACGCATCCCTTCGGTGATTTCCAGTTCGGTGGTCATCGATTTCCCTTCTTCCAGGGAAATTACGCCTTCTTTGCCGACTTTATCCATGGCCGAGGCGATCATTTGACCGACTTCATCATCGTTACCGGCAGAGATTGCGCCCACTTGTGCGATCGCTTTGGAGTCTTCTACGGGTTTCGCGTGTTTGGCGATTTGACCGACGAGGAAATCGGCAGCTTTATCGATACCTTTTTTCAGAGAAATCGGGTTAGCACCGGCGGCGACGTTGCGTAAACCTTCTTTAACGATAGCGTGAGCGAGAACGGTGGCGGTAGTAGTACCATCACCCGCTACATCGTTGGTTTTTGAGGCTGCTTGGCGAATTAAAGCCACACCGGTGTTCTCGATATGGTCTTCCAGTTCGATTTCTTTAGCGATGGTGATGCCATCATTGACGATTTGGGGTGCGCCAAATTTCTTTTCGAGGACGACGTTACGACCTTTGGGGCCAAGGGTGACGGCTACCGCTTCGGCCAGGAGATCCATGCCTTTTTCTAAGGCGCGACGGGCATCTTCGTTGTAGATAATAGATTTAGCCATAATGTATCGTTATTCGGGCAAAATAGGGGTTTTCAAGGGTAGATGATTAGGAAACGGCGGCGAGAATGTCTTTTTCGGAGAGGAGAACGAATTCTTCGCCACCAAGTTTGATATCGGTTCCGGCATATTTGGAGTAGAGAACTTTGTCACCCACACCCACTTCTACGGGGGTACGGCTACCGTCATCGTTGCGTTTGCCGGGGCCGACGGCCACGACTTCCCCGATTTGGGGTTTTTCTTTAGCGGCATCGGGAAGGAAAATACCACCGGCGGTTTTTTCTTCGCTGGGACTAACTTTGACGAAAACTCGATCGCCTAGGGGTTTAACAGTAGTTACGTTGATGCTGACTGCAGCCATGGAATATCCTCCGTTTCTCTTGTATTTGGGTAAGTGTCTTTTCCAGATTAGCACTCTTACCTTCCGAGTGCTAATTTACCGAAATACAAGGCCCCCTGACAACTGCTCGATCGGTACGGGTTCCCGAACTATGGTGTTAAGCTAGGGTTTGCGGCAAAAAGTTTGTTGGTGGGGTTAGGAGTCGGTATTCTCCGAGTCAGGAGTCGGTATTCTCCGAGTCAGGATTCAGGATTCAGGATTCAGGATTCAGGATTCAGGAGAATTAAGAATGAGCATTAATCAATTTAATGCTCTATTTAGGAATTTTAGGCAATTTTATGCCTATTTTTCTCATTTTTGCCTTCTCAAAAATTAATTATGCAAGAACTCTATTAAATCTGGTTATTAAAAACTGATTATTTATTCACCCTGTTGCTTTTTGCCTCTTGCATGAGTGCCTAAAACCCATAACTTTTGTACCTCACTAGACTGAAAAACGCTATAGTATAAGCTCTTGTGCAAAAACAAAAGAGTTGAGCGGAAACACTCAACTCCTTGGTTATCTATGCTTGATTCTTTGACACTCCCATCGGTAAAACCGAGGGATTCTTGGGCTGAATCTTGCCTCTACTAGCAATGCTAATTTTGGTCTTACATTTTCATGTCTAGTCCGACTACACCTATAAGGCAAGCACTCTTGTGGACTACTCCCCAAGCTTAAATTCGGGTATGCCCTACCCTATTTGATTATTTTTATCTCCCACCTATGCCATATTTTTTGTTAGAGGGCAGTGAGGTATTGGGGCAACCTTTTTGAGTTGGTGACACTAGCCTTTTTACAACGGTCAGTTCGCGTGCCACGACTACACATCTGACTTTCCGCTTGCTTTCACTTTAGCACAAATTATCTTAAAACAGCAGAGTTTTAGTTGTGCTTCGCTGTTTCTATACTGGTCGGGGTTTCATCCCGTCGGTAAAACCGAGGGTCTTCACCCCGACATTTAAGATAAAGTGTTATTGTGACTGCCAAAAACTTGCGCTTTTAGTGCATCAATTTCGGCTAATAACTCGCGGCGATTCTCATCCTTGAGCAGATAGCGCCAGACAAACCAACCAGTATAAACGATTCCAACTAATTGTAGGATAGGAGCAAGGAGGGGAATATCATCGATCGCATCTAAAACCGCTAGGGTAACTTTCACGGTGACAAAACTCGCTAAAATTGCCACCAGAACGATTAAAGGTTTTTTGTATCCAGAGAAGAAACTACCGATATAATCGGGGACGTTAGCCAGATAGGACATCACCGAATCCCAAACTGGTTCTACATACTCAGACCAAATCTGTTCGGTGCTGCTGCTGCTGGGTTTGCTCAGAGACCCGGGTAAATCCGTTCTAATCGGATTTTGGGTCTCGGTCGGTTGCATTGATTCCATATTAACTGATCCTCATCATAAAGGTTAGACAGTGCGCGAATACGACCAACGGGGGTCAATTTTAACAGACTGATTGACACTCTCGCCGTCAAGCTACGCTGTGACGGGAGATTCTTGCTTCTACTCCTCTTAACTAGACACAATCGGAAGACTATGCCCCCGTCAGACCGAATCCACAAGCGTTTTAGTTTAACGTCTACCGACTGCCCGGACGGCTCTGAATTTTATTTGTGGGCAGAATTGACCTTAGCCGTTAAGCTTCTATGCTGCTTGACCCGTCACCATTACATTTTCAAGGGCGATATTTGTTCCGAGGTACAAAGGAGCGGGAGGTTTCCGTGATCCCTTACGCGCTTT
>NZ_JADBRW010000428.1:0-12138 GCF_020247025.1 Microcystis sp. M109S1 | reverse complement strand
CTTGTTCTGGTGTGGGGTAAAATCGAAACGAGTAGGCTTTTTCCATGTCTCACATTTTAGCATATATTTGGTAAATGCGCTAGTATTTAACAGTAAAGCCGTCGTAGAACGACGGGGTTTCAGACCCAAAATTTTCGATGACTGCCAGTGTATTGCAGTGTTTCCCAAATTTTACCCTTTGTGGCTCGATCAGGAATAATTAATGCTGACAGTGCCATCTCTATAGGTATGTCTGGGGTTGGGGAAGTGGGAATTATAAATTATGAATTATGAATTGGGGAGACCACTTCGTGCGCGTTGCGGGGGGAAGTGGGGAAGTGGGGTGTGGGAAGAATAAATAAAAACAATCTCCTGTCTCCTGACTTGAAAGAGGGTGTAGGGTGTGGGGTGTGGGGTGTAGGGAAGGAAACCTCTTTCATCTGTGGGGGTGAAAATTTTTTCATCGAGACTGTCTCCTAACTCCTATCTCCTGACAGTTTTTAAATATTTTTCAACATCAGCAAAGAGCGAGTTTGAAAGCCGAGATTTTGGTAGAGATTGAGAGCATTGTCGTTATTGATGAAGACTTGTAAACCGATGCGGGTTTGTCCGCGACTTTTTGCCCAATCCTTAGCTCGATCGATTAGTGCGGTGGCGATACCTTGGCGACGATGCTGGGGATCGACGTAAATTAGAAAAATATGACCATAGCGATCGCCTGTCACCTGATCGACGGCGCTCCCCATCCAGAGACAAGCGATCGCCGTTTGTTGTCCTTCGACGATCCACAGGGGAGTATCGAGGCAAAAAAACTGTCTGACTGTATCAGCTAGATGGGAGAGGTTTTTTTGTTCGGGAAAAAATTCTTGATAGGTGCGGGTGAGAAAATTAATTAGTAGATAGCGATCGCTCGGTTTTCCCAGTCGCAGCCGATAATCTTCGGGAAGGTTAGCCATGCCAAGGATAAGAGAAAATTATGCCCAGGGATGGCTCGATCGGAGCGGGTGCCGCTAAATCTGCTGGTAAAAAAATCCGGATGCCAGTGGCAACCAGAGCAACTAAAAACACTAAGATAGTCAGGAGCGGGGCGATATATTGTCGAAAAAAAGCCATAATTATTTGATCTCTACACTGCTGTTCCTTCTATTTTAAGGATTGCCAGTGGAGATATCGGCAATTTTTAAAAAAAAAATTCGCCCAAAAAAAAGTGATCGGCATACCGATCACCAGAAACCGACAACTAGACTATGACTAAACACCGATTAAATCTAACGAAGGTGCAAATAGGCCGCCTCTGCTTCCAATTGACGTACTAAAGCTTCATTTCCCTGCGCTCTAGCTACTTCCAGTCGGTGTTGTAAATTTCTGCGGAGTGTTTCCCTATGGGCCACGGTGGCCTGTGTTAGGACTTGCTGACGATTTTTGTTCATGATGGACAGACTTTTGAGCGACTTAACTTACCTTATATCTAAATCATAACATTCTCCTTGGTAAACTGTATCTTTAGCTACTGAATTTAGCGTTAAGATTTATTAAAGCTGTTGGCAACCATAGTGACAAGTCAATGACGGAACAGGCACTGATAACCCTTACTAGCGATTTTGGACTACAGGACGGTTATGTGGGCATTATCAAGGGAGTAATCGCGGGAATTGCCCCCCATGCTCGCACGATCGATCTGAATCATCAAATTTCGCCCCAAGACCTTTACGCTGGTCGTTTTATCCTCCTGAATGCCTATCAATACTTTCCCCAAGGCACTATTCATCTGGCAGTTATAGATCCGGGGGTAGGAAGCAAAAGACGCGGGGTAGGGATTCGTTTTGCCGGTGGTTATTTAGTAGGTCCAGATAATGGTTTATTTAGTGGCATTTTAAGCCAATCTCCCGCTATATCTGCCGTTAATCTCGATAATTCTTCCTATTGGCGCACCCCTAACCCTAGCACTACTTTTCATGGTCGTGATATTTTTGCTCCTGTGGCCGCTTATTTGTCCCGGGGAGTACCCCTAGAAATGTTAGGTGAGATTATTGATCCCGATAGCTTGCAACAATTAGCGATCGCTGTTCCGCAAATCGAGGAAGATAAAATCAGGGGTCAAATTCAATATATTGACATTTTCGGCAATTTGATCAGCAATATTCCCGATTATCTCCTAGAGGGAAAAAATTGGTCAGTGCAGTTGGGGCCAAAAATTATCCCCGCAAAAAACACCTACAGTGATGTTTCTTCCGGAGAAATAGTCGCTTTTATCGGTAGTCACGGGGGGTTAGAAATTGCCGTCAATAGTGGTAGCGCTCAAAAGCAATTACACCTAAATATTGGCGATGCGATCGAGGTTACAATAGCTTTTTAATCAATTCTCATACTAATATCTAACCAAGTAGAACGGGTAATCGGGGCGCTAGTGGAAATATAATCTACTCCTGTTTCGGCAACGTTGCGAATGCGATCGAGGGTAATATTTCCCGATGCTTCTATTTTGGTTTTACTATTAAAATTGCGGATCATCTCCACAGCAGTTTGCATCATCTCTAAATCCATATTATCTAACATAATGCTCTCTACCTCCTGCTGCAGGGCCTGATTCACTTCTTCTAATTGGCTGGTTTCTACCTCAATTGTGAGAGGATAGGGCATATTTTGCCGTACACGACGCACTGCTTCCTCAATGCTGCCCGCTGCTTGAATATGATTATCTTTAATCATAATTGCATCATCTAACCCCAAACGATGGTTAATCGCACCACCGATACTGGAGGCATATTTTTCTAAAATTCGCAATCCGGGGGTAGTTTTGCGAGTATCCACCAATCTTGTCGGTAAATCGGCAATTTTCTCCACATACTGACGAGTGGCACTAGCAATCCCACTCAAGCGCATGGCAAGATTTAAAGCGACTCTTTCCCCAATTAACAGCGCATCGAGGGAACCTCCTATCTCGGCAATAACTTTAGACTTAGAGCAGAATTCCCCCTCAGCAACGGTGGGGGTAAAGTGAATAGTGGGGTTAAGCAGTTGAAAAACTCGTTCAGCTACGGGTAAACCGGCAATAACTCCCGCTTCTTTGGCAATCCAACTAGCTTGACCGATTTTAGCATGACCGAAGAAAATTGCTTGGGTGGTGCGATCGCCTCTACCGAGATCTTCTCGTAACCAGTTTTCTAACAAGGGATCAAGGACTAATAGGGGCGGTAACATAGAATTTATCGAAACAATCGGGACGTATTTATTTTAAGTTTAGGAATGTTTGACCTGTTTGTAAACTTTCTTTAATCGAAACTTATCCCTTCATAGATTAACTCGATCGCACAGTGAAAATCGAGACTAGATAGAATAATTTCTTCCCCTTGACTATAAGCGCAGTAAAACCAAATTTTATCTTCACCGCGACGATAAACCTCAACACTGATCGATTCGGGATCGACTAAAACGTATTCTTGTAAACTAGCAATCTGACGATAATATTGTAACTTTTTAGTGCGATCATAGTTTCCTGTGCTGGGGGAAAGCACTTCAATAATCACTTGTGGATGTTGAATAAAATTCCGAGATTCTCTATCCCTAAAATCGCAACTAATCACCAAATCGGGATAAAAATAACGACTATTATTAGCTTGTACTTTCGCATCAGATACATTCACTCGACAGCCTCGCGGACGGAGATGAAGTCTTAAAGCAGTGTAAAAATTCAAGGTAATATCATTATGAGGCAGACTACCCCCAGTCATGGCGATAATTTCCCCATCAATGTATTCATGGCGACATTCCTGTGTAGCTTCCCATTCTAGATACTCTTCTGGGGTCATTCTTTCTGGGTATTGAGGTTGAGCGATCATTTTTCTTTTTCCTTGTCAACTAACTAAATTAATATCCTATTTCCTTTTTATGTTATACCATTTTCTCAGCCGAAGATTGAAGAATATTCATAATTAAGCGGTGACTGATTACCCTAATGATAAGATGGAGACAGAAAGCATTATTATCGCAGGTCGCTAAGATGACAAAAACAGTTGCCGATATCATGACTCCCAATCCCATCACCGTCACCGCTAACACTTCTCTGTCTGAAGCAGTGAAGATTTTGGCCGAAAAGCGGTTTAGTGGTTTACCCGTGGTGGATGACAATATACGACTGATTGGGGTTATCTCCGAAACTGACCTTATGTGGCAGGAAACGGGAGTAGAAGCTCCTCCTTACATTCTGCTCCTCGATAGCGTTATCTATCTACAAAATCCTAGCCGTCACGAGAAATTACTCCATAAAGCTCTCGGTCAAACCGTGGGGGAAGTAATGACCGATAAACCTATTAGTATCACAGCCGATCGCCCTTTGAAAGAAGCGGCCTCGTTAATGTATGATCGTCATGTGCGTCGTTTACCGGTGATTGAGGAAGAAACCCACAAAGTAATTGGTATTATCACTCGCGGCGATATCATTCGCGATATGGCAAAATCGGAAGCATAATTGCTTTTCTAGGGCAACAATTAACTAAAAGGTCTTGAACAAATGAATCAATCTCAGGAAACGGTTACTTATTCCCTAGAAACTATCTTGATGCGGATTGAGGGAAAAATCGATTCTTTACAAAAAGATGTGAGGGATTTAAAGGTAGGCCAAGCGGTGTTAACGGGAAAAGTTGAGGGAATAGAAAATCGACTAAACCCATTAGAAGGAAAACAAAAATATCAGTTTTGGGCATTAATTGTCCTCTTTCCCTTGCAATTTTTCTAAAAACTATCAGGATGAAGCGCCGTCAATTTCTCACTACTACTGCCATAACTGCTGTTAGTTTTTCCCTAATTCCTAGAAAAGTTGTTAGTAATAATTTTCCTCTAATTAAACCGCCACATCTACAACCGGGGGACGGAGTGGGTATTATTAGTCCAGCGGGGGCAACTTTTAAAGAAGATGATTTAAATATAGTTATCGAAGCAGTTAAAGCCCTAAAATTAGTCCCAAAAGTTGGTAAATACGCTTTAGATCGTTATGGTTATTTAGCTGGTAAAGATAGCGAGCGAGCCTCGGATATAAATCAATTTTTTGCCGATGATAATATTGCCTTAATTTTACCAATTCGCGGCGGTTGGGGAAGCGCTCGTTTATTACCTTATCTTGACTACGATTTAATTCGCCGTAATCCGAAAATTATCTGTGGTTTTAGTGATATAACTTCTTTATTATTAGCTATTTATGCCAAAACTGGTTTAGTTACTTTCCATGCTCCCAATGGCTTTTCTAGTTGGCGCACCGCTCAAACTGAAAGCTTTCGACAGGTTTTATTTTCTGGGGAAAAGTTGACTTTTAGAAATATTCCCGATCCCGATGATGCCAATCGTTTAATGCCGGTAAAAAATCGGATTCAAACTATTACTAAAGGTCAAGCAAAAGGTAAATTAATCGGTGGTAATTTAACCACCTTAGCCTCGATCGCAGGTTCTCCCTATCTACCAGATTTTACCAGTGCTATCCTATTTTTAGAAGATATTGGTGAAGATATTTATGAAATAGATCGCCTGTTAAATCAATTAAAATTAGCGGGAATTCTCGATAATTTAGCTGGGTTTATCTTCGGTCAATGTAGCAATTGTAGTGCCGATAGTGACTATGGTTCCCTAACTTTAGAAGAAGTAATCCGAGAATATATCCAACCCTTAAAAATTCCCGCTTGTTTAGGTTTGATGATCGGACATTTGGAGATTATCGAGACTCTAGCTATTGGTATTGCAGTAGAATTTGATGCTAATCGGGGAACAATTACTATGTTAGAATCGGCGGTTAGTAAGTAGGTGTTAAAGCATCAAAAACTGTTCTGGCGTTCCCAGTCAAGGACTTTTTCAGCAGCTCCTATATTAATTTTTTGGGGACTGATACCAAATCCGTTTTTAATAGTACGATTAACTGCCAAGTTATGGATTGTTTCTCCCTTCTCCCCGCTTGCTGCTCCCCGATAGCTTTTAAACAGGATTTAGTATGACAGAGGAATGTAGCGAAATATACGGAGCGATCGAACCAATTTGTAATATATGTGGCCTATAAAATAGGATGATGCGAGCGTCGTCCACACTTGCATCGGGAGGGAACCGTGACGACTTTTCTGGCTTCGCTCAATTTACTGCCTTCTAGTTCTCCCGCTGCCAATTTTCGGACTGGAGAATGGACTTTTCCCACACTCTACTCGACTCTGGCTCCTGCTGCCCTAGCAGATTTAGTTTTTTCTCGTTACGAGATTGATATGCCGAAAAATTGTCAATTTTGGCATCGGGGTTTAAGTGATGTGTATCTCCTCGAAACCCTGACAACTCCCTACATTTTGCGCGTGTCTCACTGCCATTGGCGCAGCAAAATGGAAATAGACTTCGAGTTAGAATTATTAGATTATCTCGATCGCTCTCAGGTTCCCGTCGCCGCGCCAATTCGCAGCAAAAACGGTGATTTATCCCTAGAAATTAATGCTCCGGAAGGGAAACGTTACGCCGTCCTCTTTCCCTATGCTCCGGGAGGAATTGCTATTGGGGACATAGATATAGAACAAGCCTATCATTTAGGGGCGATCGTGGCTAATTTACATCGGGTGACAGCAGATTTTCAACCCCTAGCCTATCGTCATCCCCTCAACCTCAAATATCTTCTCGACGATTCCAGGCAAATTATCGCACCTTTTCTGCACCAACGACCGAGCGACCTAGACTGTGTCTTAGAAACCATTGGGGAAATAGAGGAAGAAACCGCTAAATTACCGACAGAATCTCCCTATTGGAGCATTTGTTGGGGCGATCCTCATAGTGGTAATGTGCATATCACCCCTGATAATCAGATGACCCTATTTGATTTCGATCAGTGCGGTTATGGTTGGCGAGTTTTTGATATCGCTAAATTTCTGCAAGTTTCCCTACAATCCGGCTTAAATCGCCAGGTTCGCCATGGTTTTATCCAAGGTTACACTGAAACAGTGCCTTTAACTGATGGTGAATTATCTTGTCTTCAGTATCTCACCCAAGCGGCCTATATTTGGTCTTGGTCAATTAGCTTAAATAACCTGCGTTTAACCGATTATAGTCGTCTCTGCGCCAATTATTTTAGTAGCCGTTTGGCCATTCTCAAACGTTTAAAAACCCAAGAATGGGAATTATTCTAAGCAGCCTTGATCCTGTTGGTGACAGCCGGCCCCAACTAACCAAGATCAACTTTCTTGCTGGTCAATGGCCAAACGAGGTATCGATCCCTGTATGCTGGTAAGTATAGATAATCACTAGGTAAAGACCTTCTTCTCCATCTGCCAAAAGTGAAGCAAGCTTTACCGCTTTTGAATACTCTCTCACAGCCTCACAGACAGATGGTATTATGTCCAGAAGAAAGAAGAAGTTTCCCTGTGGTCACAAGGGTTATGGCCAAGTCTGCCATCATTGCGCTCAACTAGATGCCGCTTGGGAAGAAAGAAAACGTCAAAAAAATGCTTGGGAAGCCACTTTTTCCCAAGATCCGATCGATCTGCGGGAATTACCGAAAAATGTGGTACTTAAAGCTAGGGAAATCCTGCAAGGATTGCAAAATCACCGCAATTATCGAGATTTCCATGGTAAACGATTGCGACACGATCGCTTTATTATCAGTATCCCTGTTACCCGCAATTATCGCCTCATCTGTCGCGACCACGGCAATCTTCTCGTCCCAGAAGCGGTCATCTCTCACGAAGATTATAATGTTTGTAAACCGGGTAGGTGAAGCTAATCTTTAGTTTGCTTGGGAAGATTTATCGCTGTTTATATCTCCCGAAAATCCGGCAACCAATTTTGATCGAGAATCTCCTCTAGACTAGCTAAAACTTCCAGAGGGAAAATACTGGCATCTAATTGGGTTTCGTCAATAAGCAGATGGCGAGCATCGAGATAACATTTTGCTAAAATTTCTCTTAAATAGGACTTTAAACTGGGACTATCTTCTAAAAGATCGGCAATTTGTAGGCGAAAATTTCTGATTTCTTTTTTCCATGCTGCTTGATTGTAATCTCGTTGCGATTGCCAGTAAGTTAACTTTAGTAAATGCTCTAAAAGTCGAGTTAAGAGACTCTTAAGCGCTCGTCGATTATTTTTTCCCAAATCTGCCAACTCCTCTAATAAATTCTGCCAATCTACCGATTGAAAATCCCCCCGACGCAATTGGTTGATCGTCGATTCTAACCAAAGTTGATAATCACTATCGTAGAGATTTGAAATGGTAATATTCATCATTTTTTACTCCTTAATTGCACTTTTCAGAATTATTGCTGATAGCTTCCCAATCCGGCAGCCAATTTTCAGCGAGAATCTCCTCTAGACTAGCTAACACTTCCAGAGGGAAAATACTGGCATCTAATTCGGTTATATCAATAATTATCTCCCGAGCATCGCTGTAACATTCCTCAAGTATCTCGGATAAATAGGGTTTGAGACTGGGACTATCTCTCAGGATTTTCTTGATTTGTTTCCGAAAGGTTCTAATTTCCCCTTTCCATCCAGCTTGATTATAATCTCGTTGGGATTGCCAGTAAGTTAACTTCAGTAAATGTTCTAAAAGTCGAGTTAATAAACTTTCTAATGCTCGTCGTTCACTTTTTCCCAAATCTGCCAACTCCTCTAATAAATTCGGCCAATCTACCGCTTGAAAATCCCCCCGACGCAATTGGTTGATCGTCGATTCTAACCAAAGTTGATAATCACTATCGTAGAGATTTGAAATGGTAATATTCATCATTTTTTACTCCTTAACTGCACTTTTCAGAATTATTGCTGATAGCTTCCCAATCCGGCAGCCAATTTTCAGCGAGAATCTCCTCTAGATTAGCTAACACTTCCAGAGGGAAAATACTGGCATCTAATTCGGTTTCGTCAATAAGCAGATGGCGAGCATCGAGATAACATTCCTGCAAAATTTCCCTTAAATAGGACTTTAAACTGGGACTATCTTTGAGAATTTTTTTGATCTGAATACGAAAATTGCGAATTTCTTTTTTCCATCCAGCTTGATTATAATCCCGTTGGGATTGCCAGTAAGTTAACTTCAGTAAATGTTCTAAAAGTCGAGTTAATAAACTTTCTAATGCTCGTCGTTCACTTTTACCCAAATCTGCCAACTCCTCTAATAAATTCGGCCAATCTACCGCTTGAAAATCCCCTTGACGCAATTGGTTGATCGTCGATTCTAACCAAAGTTGATAATCGCTATCGTAGAGATTTGGGATGGTAACTTTGATCATTTTTAAAATGGGGAAAAATCAGGAGTTAAGCTGCAGGTATCCAAACTATAGGAGAAATTTGGGCTAATCAATCAGCTAGTTTTGCCAGTTTAGCCGAATTATCCTCAATCACATTTAACCGCGAAAAAAAACGCCAAAAAGAGTGATAATAAACCTAGCTACTCCCAGAGTAACAAGGAAAGCCCGATGGTGAAAACAGTAATAGGTGTCGATTTAGGTGGAACCGCTATTAAAATTGGTAAATTTGACCAAGAGGGCAATTGTATCGAATCTCTCACCTTGCCCACTCCCCAACCCGCTACACCCAAAGAAGTCGCCCTTACCATACATCAAGGCATTTGTCAAGTAAATTTAGATAAAAGTTGTCAAGCCATCGGTGTGGGAACGCCGGGGCCGGCGGATGCTCAGGGAAGAATTGCCAAAATAGCGATTAATTTGGCAGGATGGCGGGATATTCCCCTCGCCGATTGGTTAGAAGAAAGCACGGGAATGCCGACAATTTTAGCCAATGATGCCAATTGTGCCGGTTTGGGGGAAGCTTGGTTAGGAGCGGGCAAACGGTTTCAAAACTTGATCCTGTTGACCTTGGGGACGGGAGTAGGAGGGGCAATTATCCTCGATGGTAACTTATTTGTGGGCAGCAAGGGAACGGCCGCAGAATTAGGCTTAATAACCCTTAATTTTGACGGTCCATTGTGCAATAGCGGTAATCAGGGTTCCTTGGAACAATACGTCTCCCGGCAAGCTATTCGCCGGATGACCGGCAAAGAACCGAAGCAATTGGCAGAATTGGCCGAAAAAGGCGATCGAGAGGCTTTAGAATTCTGGCAGGATTACGGATGTTTACTGGGGGCTGGTATCGCCAGTTTACTCTATGTTCTCACCCCAGAGGCGGTAATTATCGGCGGCGGCATTAGCGCCAGTGCTAAGTTTTTCTTTCCCTCTCTGCTCACAGAAATCGAAAGACGGGTGTTACCTAGTTCCAGAGAAGGATTAGAGGTATTAACGGCCGAGTTGGGTAATCGCGCCGGGATGGTGGGGGCTGCTAAATTAGCTTGGCAATTATTGGACTTCCGCGGGGAGTCTATTATGGCCGGATCTGACTAAAATTGTCTGACTTAATCGTGAATAATTAAGTGGCGATCGCCATCGCTGCTCACGGCTCCCTGACGCTGAAATTCGCCTAACAAACGCGTCACCGTTACCCTCGTGGTACCGATAGCATTGGCGAGATTTTGATGGGTTAAACGGATCTTTAAACGACTGCCTTGGGCGATTGGTTCTCCCATTTCCCGCTTTAATAACTGTAGTAACTGCTGGAGACGTTCCTCCACTCGTCTGAGTCCTGCGATCGCAAGAAGCGATTCCGTTTGTTGTTGACGACGGATCATTTGATTTAACATCATCCTAGTTAATTCCGCCGAATTTTCGACTTCGGCGATCGTGTACCATTTTAGGTACAGTTCCGACAAGGCTCTGGCGTGATAGGATTCCAGATGGGTCAAATTTAAGCCAAAAAAGTGGGATGAATGAACCCAGCCTAGTAAAATTTCCTCTCCACTCTCAGATACTTGACTTAGTTGCGCCATACCCCGATAAACTTGCCAGACTCCATCAACCACCAGAGGAATATTTTCCCCGCGATCATAAAAATGGAGCCGACGACTCTCGCTATAGTCTTCTCGGAAGGGTGAGACGCTGGGATTATAGGTCAGCAACATGATCAAAGTTCTCCTGGGTGAGGGGCTAACAATTTTAACCCCACTTTACTGTATCAAGGTAAACATTAGGTAATCCCCAGATTAACAGTTATCAGTTATCAGTGGGTCAGTCATCAGTTTTCAGATGTGAGTTATCAGTTCACTGTTTACTGTTCACTGTTCACTAAAAATACTTCCCTCTCTCCCCGCAACGGCTCGACTGAGCTTCGCCGAAAGTCGCGCACGAAGTGGTCTCCCATCTCCCCATTTCCCCATTTCCCCATTTCCCTCTCCCGAAGTTGAAAAACCTAAAGATCATTAATTTAAAGCATCTTTAAGAGCCGTGCGAGCGGCCAGATGATTGCGAGTCGAGGTGAGAATTTCCGATTCTCGTTGCAGACGACTGACTGTATCCTGCATTTCCAATAAAGCCTGTTGTTCCCCGGCCACACCGTAGAGATTACCCGCCACCCAGTAGGATAATTCTAGGGGAAGACTGGGCAAATCGTCGGGGAGTTCAATTTTTTGAGCGGTTAATTTGGCTGATAGATGAACCACATCCCGCAGCAGTCGATCCACTTCTTTGGCCAGAGGTCGCAGATCTTGGGTGGTGGGGACATCTTCAATCCACTCCACTAAACCGACACGATAGGGTTTTTCCCGGACGTATTCTAGGACACGGAAGCGCTGTTGACCGATGGTGAGAATTTTTAACCGATCATCTGGGAGACGTTGACAACGGACAACTTCCGCACAACTGCCGACTTTAGCGATTTCTCCCGTGGACGGATCTACCATTAAGACCCCAAAACGGCGATCTTCTTCCAATATCGTATTCATCATAATCCGATAGCGAAACTCGAAGATGTGCAGGGGCAGGGGACGACCCGGGAATAAAACAACTTCGGGAAGGGGAAAGAGAGGTAATTCTCTAACGGCAATGGAAGAAGTGGCCATAGGTTTAGTAAAAAAAAACCGATCTTCTCTTATTTTTACACAATCCCCCCTGAACCGCTAGGCAAGGGCATTGACAGGAGCCAGTATTCAGGAGCCAGTATTCAGGAGTCGGGAGATTGCCTTTATTTAGGGTTTGCTGAATAAATCTAAAAACCTTATCCAACAAGGTTTTTAGACTTTTTTTCCCTCAAAAAGTGCCGCCCCTTGGAGTGATTGGGGGGAAAATTCAGGGACTTTTTCCCTGAAAATTAGGTAATTGACCACCT